>JAZOXC010000074.1:0-18900 GCA_045659535.1 Acutalibacteraceae bacterium | reverse complement strand
AGAAAACATAACCCGCCTTGTATCGCATTGCACCTCGGCTTATAAAAAGAGGGTTAATTCCGAGCTTATAAAGCTCAGCGGCGCCCTCGGCAGAAAGATATATCCCGATGTATTTATATGGGCGGGAGTTTGCGCAGTTATGGCGGCAGCGCTTTTATATGTTTTAATAAAAATGAAAACCAAGGTATATCTCCGAATAGCGTTGGGCGGCTCGGGGCTAATGCTTTTGCTTTTGCCGCTTTATATACTAATGTTTAAAAACATCGGCGGCCTTGGAATAACCAGCCCCTCGATGTATTTGCTCGCAACAAGTATCATCTATTCGCTTTTGGGTGTTATGATTGCGATTGCGCTGATATTATTGGTTTTGGCCAATATACCCTATAACCGAAAAGAAAAACCGAAGGAATAAATCCTTCGGTTTTTTGTTTTAGATGCATTTTAAAATCATTTCAAGAATTCGCTTGGCGCAAACGGCAACATCGCCACGTGTCATTCTGCCTTCCTCGATGGCGGCTTTGATAACATTATTATCGCGGTTGGGCATCTTTATATCGTTGCCTGCGATAAGCTCCTCTTCGGGAACGGCAAGGGTACACCAGTCGGTTGTAACCATTCCCTTATAACCCCATTCCTCGCGGAGGATGTTGGTTATAAGCTCGTAGTTTGCCGAGGTGTAGATACCGTTTAGCTTGTTATAGGAGGTCATAATGGTCCAGGGGTCGGCCTCCTTAACAACGATTTCAAAAGCCTTAAGATAAATCTCGCGGAGCGCGCGCTCGGAGATAATCGAATCCGATTTATTGCGGTTGGTTTCCTTGTTGTTGCAAGCAAAGTGCTTAACCGAGCAGGCAATTCCGAGCGACTGCATCGATCTAACCTCTTCTGCCGCAATCTTACCTGCGAGGATCGGATCCTCCGATAGATACTCAAAGTTTCTGCCGCAAAGCGGGTTTCTATGGATATTGATAGCGGGTGTCAGCCAAATGTTAAGGTTGTTTTCATCCATCTCGCGGGCACCGCCAAGAGCAACTGCGCGTGCAACCTCTAAATCCCAGCTGCAGGCAACGAGTGTTGCACAAGGCCAGCTTGTTGCCGACATACCAAGACCGGTGCGAAAACGAACTCCTGCGGGTCCGTCCGAGGTGTTGGAAAGCGGGATGCCGAGGCGGTCGATTCCGCCCATACCGCTGGTATCCGAGAAGCTGAGCCCCTCGTGTCCTCCCGTGATGAATATAAGCTCATCATCGGTCATCTGGCAGATAAAATCATCGAGCGAGCATTTGCCCTCGTAAACATCCTCGAGCTTGTAGGGGTTTTCACTCGGGGTGTAGGTGTAGTCGGGCTGCTTGTCGTGGGGTCGGTTCTCGGGGAACGAGGGCATAGCCTCGAAACTGCCGTCAGATAGCATGCGCTTCTCAAGATTCTGCGGGCGGCAGCGGGGAGAAAGCTTTAGAGTAACGCGGAACTCCTCCGAAACGGTATAAGCAAAACCGGTATCCTCGAGATTTCTAACCGAGTTGCCGATATAGATTTTATAATCGCCCTGCTCAAGCACATATGCCGACTCGCAGCACTTGCCGAGGTCATCATAGCTTGCCATCTGCGAAGCGGGGAAGGTGATGGATACCGTTTCGCTTTCGCCGGGCTGCAGCTTTTTGGTTTTCTTAAAGCCTGCAAGCTCATAGCGGGGCTTTCCTAACTTGCCTTGCGGTGCGCTGTAATAAACCTGCGCAACCTCGCGACCCGCATAATCGCCGGTATTCTTGATGGTTGTTGTAACCTTTATATCATCGCCGCAAAGCTCGGCTTTGGTAGCGCTAAAATCAAAGGTTGTATAGGAAAGACCGAAACCGAAGGGATAGCAAACCTTTTCGGCAGCGCCGGGAACGGTTTCGAAATAGCGGTAGCCAACATAAATATCTTCGTAGTATTTGAGATAATCGTCCGAATCATTGAAATGCTCGGCCGAGGGATAATCCTTGAATTCTCTTGCAAAGGTGTCGCAGAGCTTTCCGCTCGGGGTTTCATCGCCGCAAAGAAGGTCGGCAATGGCGCCGCAGCCATCAAGTCCGCCCTGCCATGCAAGTAAAGCACCCTTGATGCGGGGATTATCAATGATCCAAGAGGTATCAATCATGCCGCCAACATTCAAAACAACAACAACATTGTCGGTCTTGGCGCAAACAGCATCAACCATTGCCTTCTCGGCATCGGTAAGATAAAAATCGCCCTTTTCGGCGGTGCGGTCGCGACCCTCGGTCGAGGTGCGGCCGATCATGATGATGGCAACACCATCGGTTGCCGCAACATCGTTTGCCATGAATTCGGGAATCTCGGGTTCATCGGTTAAAAGCTGGCGCGAAACAACCTGGGGCTCAAGGGTTACCTTGTGTCCATAGTAGTGTGCAGGGTAGGTCAGCATTTTAACCTTGCCCTCGCGCATCTTTTCGGTAAATGCTTCAAAAAGGCTTGTAATATGATAACTCCAAACCTCGCCGCTTCCCTGGCCGCCCTTTTGGTATTCAATGCAGGCACGACCAAATAGCGAAACCGCTCTGCCGTTGCGAATGGGAAGAATGTTATCCTCATTCTTGAGCAAAACCGCACCCTGAGCTGCTGCCCAGCGCGAGATTTTTTTATGCTCCTCGCTTGCGGTTAAAACGGTTTGTTCGGGTTTCGGAAAGGTGTTCATGCGATTTAATCTATTCATAAAATCATCTCCTTACCTTGAATTTTAGGATATTTTATGCTATAATACAAGCCAAAAATATGCAAAACATAGACAAAAAATGCTAACGAGGTAGTTTATGGCCAATTTTGTTCAGCTCCATTCAAAATATCGAAGCGATATATCAAGCGACCTAACCTTTCCGCCCCATCTTCATTCCCATGTTGAGATGGTGTATGTTTGGCAGGGCGAGGCAACGGTTCGCGTTGACGGAAACGATCAGCGCCTATCCGCGGGTGATATGGTTATCGCTTTTCCAAACTGTGTTCATAGCTATAGCGATTGCAAAGAGGGAAAATATTTTTGCGCAATTTTCCCCTGCGAGGTTGTTCCTGCCCATCGCGATACCCTAATGGCCAAGCGCCCGCAAAACCCCTTCGTTTCAAAAGTGGCGATAACAAAGGAGGTAAAGGCGCTGCTCGGAATTTTATCCCGCGCGGGCGAGAAATCTCCCGAGCTTTTCTCCGGGGTTATGACCGCAATACTCTATAATGTTCTCCCCGAAACCGAAATAGCCGACCGCTCGGTTTCGGATACAACCCGCCAAATCCTTGATTATTGCCTATCCCATTATCGCGAGCCGCTAACCCTAAAGGAGCTATCAAAAAACCTCCATATAAGCACCTCGCGACTCTCGCATATATTCGAAGAAAAGGTTGGACTTTCTTTCCGCTACTATATAAACTACCTTCGAATTTTAGAGGCGGGAAGACTCCTGCTTTCAACCAAGGATAGCATAAGCGCGGTGGCGCTCGCATGCGGTTTTGATTCGATTCGCTCCTTTAACCGAAACTTTTTATATATGCTCGGAAAAACCCCAACCGAATACCGAAACGAAGCCCCGCGTTCGGCGAGCGAGATTTTTTAGATAATGCTTGACACCCCATAAAAGGGTGATATAATTGTTTTAATAGCAAAAAGCTTTAAATTACTAAAGTGATATATAAATATCCCCTCGAAAGGTAAGAAATATGAGAATTGTTATAAAAGTTGGAACCTCAACCCTAACCCATAAAACGGGCAACCTGAATATTCGCCATGTTGAGAGCATCTGCAAGGTTTTAAGCGACCTTAAAAACGCAGGAAACGAGATAATTCTTGTTTCTTCGGGCGCTATCGGCATGGGTGTTGGAAAGCTTTCGCTTCCTTGCCGCCCGAGCGATATGGCGGGAAAGCAGGCAGCCGCCGCCGTTGGTCAGTGCGAGCTGATGTATACCTATGATAAGCTCTTCTCGGAATATGGTCATGTTATCGGTCAGATTTTAATCACCGGAAGCGACCTTCAAAACGATGAGCGCCATCAGAATTTTAACAATACAATAAATCGCCTTCTCGAGATGGGTGCGCTCCCGATTATCAATGAAAACGATACTGTTTCTACCGATGAAATCGCTGTTGGTGATAACGATACCTTGGGCGCCATTGTTGCGGTTAGCACAAAGGCCGACCTTCTTATCATCCTATCGGATATTGATGGCCTTTTCACCGCCGACCCAAAGAAAAATCCCGATGCAACCCTCATTTCGGATGTAACCGAAATAACCGATGAGATGCGAGCATTGGCCGGTGGTGCGGGCTCGAGCCTCGGAACCGGGGGAATGCTAACAAAGCTTAGCGCTGCCGCTCTTTGCATGGAAAACAATACCGATATGGTTATTGCCTCGGGCAACGATCCCTATCTTCTTTATGATATAGCCGATGGAAAACCCGTTGGCACCCGCTTTCATAAGAAAGGATAAGAAATGACAGTAACAGAACTGCTTCAAAAAGCTGTAGTAAATAAGCCCGTTTTAGCGGCAACAGATGATAACAAGCGAAACGAGGCTCTGCTTTCGATGGCCGAGGCTCTGCGCGAGAATATGGCAGAGATTTTAGAGGCAAATGCCCTTGATTTAGCCGCCGCCGATGGAAAAATCAGCGAGGTTATGAAGGATCGCCTCCGTCTAACCCCCGAGCGCATTTCGGCAATGGCCGATGCTGTTGTAGAGGTAACAAAGCTGCCCGACCCGCTCGGAAGAAGGCTCGATTTTATAACCCGTGAAAACGGAATGGAAATCGAGAAGGTTTCGGTTCCGCTCGGCGTTCTTGCAATGATCTACGAAAGCCGCCCGAATGTAACAAGCGATGCCGCCGCCCTTTCATTAAAGAGCGGTAATGTTTGTGTGCTCCGCGGCGGAAAAGAGGCAATAAACTCGAACAAAGCCATCGCAAAGGCGCTAAGACTTGGTGTGCAAAATGCGGGTCTGCCGGCCGATTGCGTTTGCCTTGTTGAGGATACCTCGCGCGATAGCGCAACCGCACTTATGACCGCTCGCGGTCTTGTTGATATGCTTATTCCTCGCGGCGGAGCGGGTCTTATTCGCTCCTGCGTTGAGAATGCAAAGGTTCCCTGCATCGAAACGGGAACAGGAATCTGCCATGTTTATATCGATGAATTTGCCGATATTGATAAGGCGGTTTCGATTATAAATAATGCAAAAACTTCCCGCCCCTCTGTTTGTAATGCGGCCGAGGTTTTGCTCGTTCATAGCGCAGCAGCAGAGCGTGTTTTGCCCGAAATCAAAAAGGTTTTGGTCGATGAACGCATCAAAAAAGGCTTGCCGCCCGTTGAGCTTCGCCTCGATTCCCGCGCCTTGGAAATAATCGAGGGAACAGCGGCAGGGGATAGCGACTTTGATACCGAATTTTTGGATTATATCTTGGCGGTCAAGGTAGTTGATAGCGTTTCCGAGGCGGCCTCCCATATCTCGGCCCATTCAACCGGTCATAGCGAATGTATCGTAACCGAGAATGAAGCCAATGCCGAAAGGTTCACAATGGCTATCGACAGCGCTGCGGTATATGTTAATGTTTCAACCAGATTTACCGATGGCGGCGAGTTTGGTCTTGGCTGCGAAATGGGAATAAGCACCCAAAAGCTTCATGCCCGCGGACCTATGGGACTTTGCGAGCTAACCTCGTATAAATATATCATCCGTGGAAACGGACAGATAAGGTAGGAAAAATTATGAAAATTGGTTTTATCGGTTGCGGAAACATGGGCGGAGCGCTTGCTACCGCTGCCGCAAAATCGGAAAACGAAATACTTCTTGCGGATAACGATAAAGAAAAATGCGAATCCCTCGCCAAAAAGCTTTCGGCAAAGGTTAGCGAAAACGATGCGATATGCCGCGAGTGTGATTATATTTTCCTTGGTGTAAAGCCGCAGGTGCTTCCTGCGCTCTTGGAGTCGATTTCTCCCGTTCTTGCTGCCCGCGATAAAAAAGCTATCTTGGTTTCGATGGCGGCAGGGGTTAAAAGCGAATATGTATCGAGCATGGCAGGCGGCAGCCCCGTTATCAGAATAATGCCAAATACCCCCGTAGCCATAGGCATGGGAATGGTGGTCTATTGCGGCAACGAAAAGGTAACAGAGCAAGACAAAGAGGCATTCACCCGATTCATGTCGGCTGCTGGCTGTTTAGAGGAAATAGATGAAAAGGATATCGATGCCGCAACGGTCGTTTCGGGTTGTGGTCCCGCCTTTGTTTATATGTTTATAAAGTCGCTCGCCGATAGTGGTGCCGCGTGTGGTCTCGGCTCCGATTTAGCCATAACTTTGGCATCGCAAACCGTTCTTGGCGCAGCAGGACTGCTAAAATCGAGCGATAAAACTCCAAAGGAACTTATCGATGCGGTTTGCAGCCCCGGCGGCAGCACCATCGAGGGTGTTCGCTCCCTCGAAGCCGAGGATCTCGCGGGTATAGTTTCCCGCGCGGCGGAAAAATCTTTTAAGCGAACCAAAGAACTCGGACAAAAATAAAAAAGCAGGGTTTTAAACCCTGCTTTTTTTATGTTCAAATATCTTTATCATGCCAAGGAATGTGCTGTCTAAAACTGCGCCGTAATCAATTTCGGTTGCGGCTTTGCCCTCGGCCGCCAGCAGCATGGCGGTAGCGGATCTAAGCTCCTTTTTGCCCGCAATATAAAGCTCTTTTTTGCTCCTTTAATACTTTTTAAGCAGCTCGCGGCAGCCGCGCTCAATATCCGAATAAGCGGTGGCAAAATCGCCGCTGTACCATGGGTCCGAAACCTCGCCGCCATCGGCGAAGTCGAGCAGCAGACAAACCTTTTGATCGGTGCCTAAAATTCTTTTCGCGTTCGCAAGGTTTCTTCTATCCATGCAAACAAAAAGGTCGTATTTATCGCGGTCGCTGCCGAGCAGTAGGGTGGCTCGCTTGTCGCCCGGGTCGATGCCGTGTTTTAGCAGTTCGCGGCGGGCAGGGGGATAAACGGGATTGCCGCGGTCGCCCCAAATCTCTTCGGTGCTGGTTGCCGATGAGCGAATAAAAAACTCGTCCGCTCGCCCTGCATCCGCAACCATTTTTTTAAAAATAAATTCCGCCATCGGACTGCGACAAATGTTCCCATGGCAGATGAACATAATTTTTATCACCAAATCACCATTTAAAAAGTTTAGGTTTTTATTATAAATCAGCAGGGTTTTACTGTCAATCTTTTGCCCGGATTCCTTTGTGTGATATAAAAGATAAAATGCTATCAAAAAATCCTCGTTTCGTTTTGAAACGAGGATTTTTTATGTTCGGGCTTTTTAGGCTTTTAAAAGTTGTGAACCGGTTTATGTGTTTTTAAACCGATTTCTCTTTTTAAACGCGCTCATTAGAGCGGTAGATACTATAATTCCCAGTGCTATGGCGGCTGCTAATTGTAATGTATAGGCTCCTCTTTGTAAAAAGGCTTCTGTGCTTTCTTCAAACGCATACACCATCGTATAATAAAGCGAACTACCGGGAATTAACGGTATCAATGAAGTTGTAATAAAGGTTGAAGCGGGAGTTTTAACCACTCTTGCCATTATTTCAGCAAGGAGCGAAACTATCAAGGATATCATAAAGTAAATTACAGGCTCTCCCGTAATAATTTTGCCGAAAATAACAAACAGCAACCAAGTCAGCAATCCGCCCAAAGAGGTTATAAGCAGTTTTATTCCGCGAATGTTAAACAGTACGGCAAAACCCATCGACCCTATAAGGCCTGCAAAAATTTGAATGATTTCTGTCGTTGTCATAGGACGATTCCTCCTAAAAACACAACAAAAAAGTAACCTGCTGCAATCGCAAGGGCAAACAAAACAGCCTCAATAGAACGCAAAAGTCCCGCTATGCTGTCTCCTGTGAACAAATCACGAAGGGCATTGGTCAGCCCAATACCGGGAATAAGGGTCATTATATTGCCGATAATCAGTTTGTCCACGCTTGATATCCAGCCCAACTTAACCGATATAAAGGCTAAAGCGGTGATAATAACCGAAGAAAAGAATTTCACAAAAATTTTATTGGAAATTGCTTTGCTGCAAAGGTAACCGCTTATTCCGGCAACGGCACCCACAAAAAAGGAAAGCACGGCTTCTATTATGCCTCCGCCGAAAAACAAAGTGAACACGCCGGCTATTACCGCATAGCAAACAAACTCAAGCCAAAGCGGGTATTTCTTGCAATTTATTGCAAGTTTAAGTTTTTCTTTAATTTCTTGCTCCCCAAGGCTGTTTTCGCAGATTTCTCTTGATAGTTGGTTTAGAAGATGCAGTTTTTCAAAATTGATACTGCTTGATACTACTCTTCTGGTTTGCGTATGTGTTTCACCGTCAGCCGTTTGCACAGTTACGACAATACTGCTTGTGATAATAAAAACATCAACGCGCTTTGCTCCAAAGGCGTAACAAATACGGCTTACGCTGTCTTCAACCCTATGAACCTCGGCGCCTGAAATAAGCATTTGCTCACCAATGTCCATAGCATAATTAAACAAATTTATCATTATTTATCCATCTTTTATTCCATGCATGCCGTCATAAAGCCTTCATATTCATCAAAGAAATTTTCGGCTTCGCGGTGCATTGCAACAACTGCAGTTTCTTCGCTGAAATGGAAAGAAATACTCAAAAGACCAATATAATCATCAATTGCTTGGGTGAGTATTGTGAATTTATTTTGTGAGAGCCATCCGCCTGATGATGCCGAACGATAGGTGTGCCCCTCGCAGGGCTGACCGCCTATATCTTTTGAATAACCCGTTTGCGGAAACTGTGAAAAGATATTACACCCTCTGCCGGCGGAAATGCTCTTTTCGCCCTGTGCGTTTTTATATTTGAAAACAACACTATTTTCTTCGAAACAGAGCGAAAACTCGGTTATACCCATTGGGTTCTCCTCGGCCTTAAAGGTTTTTCCGTTTATAGCGCTTTCACAGTCAGAAATCAGTTTATCAGGCAGGAAACGAAGAGTCCTTTTGCAGTAGGGCTTAACAGGCTCATCATATTCGGTTATCGGCTCATCCGCGCTGTCGATTATTATATCAAAAAATGCGTCGATGATATGACTTGCGGTGCTGACCTTGGGGTTGCCCGCAGTACAAACAAAGGTAATATCGGTTTTAGGATGGTGTATCATAAGCTGGTCGTGCATACCGTAGAAGGCAAAGCTTCCGTCGTAGCACTGCCAAATTTGATATCCGTAGCCTATTCGGTTGCGGTTAAGCACATCGAATTCGTGCGTGCAGCAGTTGTCGGTCAGGTTGCTTTTAGCCGTTTTAACCATTTCGCTATCGAGCAGCTGGCGGCCGCACCAATTGCCGTCGTTTGCAATTAGCCTTCCGAAAGCGAGCATATCGCGCGGTGTTGCAATAAGTGCGGAATCTGCCCAGCTATGGCCGCCGGGTGCTTTAAGACAACGAGCCTCCTTCGAAAAGCCGATTTCATCGAGACATTTTTCTCGAAGATAATCCAAAAAGGGCTTTCCCGTTACCCTTTCAACCAAGGCGCCCAAAACAAACGAACCCTCGCTATCATAATAATACATGGTGTTCGGAGGGCGGTTGGGTTTCATTGAAAAATAATGTGCAACGCGGTCCTCTACGTTATCATAAAACCAATAGGTGTTA
This sequence comes from Acutalibacteraceae bacterium, assembly GCA_045659535.1. Classification (GTDB taxonomy): domain Bacteria; phylum Bacillota; class Clostridia; order Oscillospirales; family Acutalibacteraceae; genus SIG589. The sequence goes on along the minus strand of JAZOXC010000074.1, from coordinate 9,230 downwards.
TAAACGCAGGTTTGCATTTTAAGCATATCCTCAACGGTCTGCTTTTTCCAGTATTCGTGGCAGTGCTCAGTGTATTCGGGGAAATATTTGGTTATGCTGTCGGATAGCGAGATTTCTCCATCGGCGGCTAACTGTGCAACCGCTATACCAACATAGCTTTTGGTTGTTGAATACATTCGGTGAAGGGTGTCTTTATCGTAAGGCTCCCAATAGCATTCGGCAAAAATATTCATTCCGCGTGCCAAAATAACGCTGTGCATAAAAAGCCCGCGTTCTTCAAGCCGCTCTATGAATTTATTGACCTTTTTTGATTTGATTCCAACCTGTTCGGGTAAAACGGTTTTAAACATATTTTAATCTCCAAGCGTTGTATAAACTGCCAAACTCATGGGCGGCAGGCTATCACAAATTTTATCCTCTACTTTTTTATAAACCTTATCGATGGTCGGCAACGTAGCATTTTCATCGGGTTTTATCGTTGCCGCCTCATAGGAATGACGATTGAAATCGCGGCAAAGCGGGGTGTCGAAGAGGACCTCGAAATCAATCGGCTCCTTGCCGTAGTTTACAACCGTTAGGGTGTAGTTTCCATCGGGCAGGCGGTTAAGATTTGCAGCAATTTTTTTATCCGATAAATTGTTTCCTGCAAAACTATAAGTGCCCTCGCCACCTGTGTAGCGGGAAACGAGTCCCCAAGCATAATAGGCAGGGTAGGGTGTTAAAATCTCGCGGCGAAGATTGGGCATAAGTCCCCAACGGTGGTCGCCATCGCAGAATGAGTCGTTGTTGTTATGGTCGTTGGGCCATTGTTGGTCAAAGAGTGTCCAAAGAAAAGAGCATTTTCCACCGCCGTTCATCAAAGCAACCTGAGCTGCGGCTAGCCATATTCCGTGCTCCGCGTTGTTGCGGGTGAAAAAGATGTTATATTCGTCGTGCCAAAAATTGCTCTTAAGCTTTTCGGGCAATACCGCTATGTAATCGCGCTGGAAGTCGCTGAAGGTCTTATAAGCATCACAAGATAACGGTTTTCCGCCAAGGTAATCCCAATGAAGTGAACTCTCAAAGCCGCAATCGGTTATAAGCTCAAGACCTGTGTTGGTTTCACGAAGTGAAAAGTCATCACAAAGCACCGAAACACCGTCTGAAAACAAGCCGTCGAGCTGTACTCCCGGCGCGAAAACCCAGTTGCTATCGGTCTTTCCGTCGGCACGCTTCATTTTGGAATAAATGCAAGCATTTGCATTCTCGAGGTCTCCCGAGTTAAAGGAAAATTCATAGCGGGTCCAATCACCCTTAAGCTCGGCAGGGGTAACGTTTTTAACAAAGCGCTCGTCCTGCGGCCAGCAGTAGCCCATAAAATAATGCTTATGGCTGCCTTCACCGTAAACACCAAAGGTAATCGCACTGTCGGGGGTGGCATCGGTGCTGATTTTTGATTTCATCCATATAGAAACTGTGTAGTCGGTGTTCTTTTTTAAGGTAACCGACTGCTGAATTTTAGCGTTTGTATAGGGCATCAAAACGGAATATTTGCCGCTGTGAACATCCGCTTCGTCTAATTCGCGGGAGCAAAGATAGTTGTGTATAGAGCCGCCGTCCAAATGTTTTTCGGCATCGGTTTGCGTGAACGCCCACTCGGCAAACCAAGGACGCAGGGAAACGCCCTGCTGTGGACCTAAAAGCTTGATTTTATCGCGATATCCATCGGCAACCAATTGCTCATGCACCGCTTTAACCGAGTCATACCAAAGCCAGCGGTAGTCGGCCCCCTCAAAGGGGAGCGGAAAGCCGCCCTCGTTAGGCTCTGTGAAAAGCAGGAAATATTTAATGTTTGTAAAACCGCGTTTTACTACGAGCTGATAATAGGTTTCACTAACCCATTTAGCATAATTTTTAACCGATGCCTCCCAGTTGCCCTCTACGGTAAAGGGGCTTTTTCCACCCCAACCGGTGCTCATAATATCGGTAACGTTGCACCAGCCGGTGTTAAGCGCAACATCGATATTGGCATCCTTTAAGCGCTGCAACCATTTGCAAAAGGGAACCATTCTATCGTTGTCCCAGTTCCAGGTATCGGTTTCGGCATCCCAAGCCCACCATTTGTAATAGGTTCTTGCAACCTTTACGCGCATATCGGCGGCGCGCTTTACCTCTAAGATGCATTGCTCCTCGTTGTAAACGCGGCCGCATTCATCGGGCTGACCCGCAAAACCGTGGTAAACAGCTCCGAGACCTAAAAAATCTTTTTGAACGGGATTATTCAAATCAAACGATAGTTTCACCATAAAGATTCCTCCGTCTAAATATAATTATAATCGACATTTTTGAAAAAAGAAACTGAAAAAAGTTAAAAGCCAAAATATGCTTTAGCGTTTTTATAGCATATTCCTTCAACTATGGTCTTTAATGCTTTTTCATCGTAAGGGTATTCGCCCTCTTCAACCCATTTACCCAAAAGGTTGCAAAGGATTCTTCGGAAATATTCGTGGCGCGGGTAGGAAACAAAGCTGCGCGAATCGGTAAGCATTCCAACAAAGCTTCCGAACAGTCCGAGATTAGCCAAAGCCTCCATTTGCGCTTCCATACCGTCACGGTTATCGTTAAACCACCAGCCCGAGCCAAACTGAATTTTGCCGGGAGTGGGGGCTTTTTGAAAGTTTCCGAGCATGGTGCCGAGAACATAGTTATCCTTCGGGTTCAAGGTGTAAAGAATAGTCTTCGGGAGAATGTCTTTTTCTTCTAAACTATTCATAAATGCCGAGAGTTTTTCAGCAATGCAAAGGTCGTTTATTGAGTCGAATCCCGTATCAGCGCCCAAAAGCTTAAACATTTTTTTATTGTTGTTTCGTAATGCACCGATATGAAGCTGCATTGCGAAACCGTGCTTCGTATATTGTTCGGCACAGACTGACAAGATAGCAGTTTTATAAACGTCTATGTCATGCTTGCAAAGAGTTTCGCCCGCCTGCCGTTTTTCAAACACAGCCTTGGCATCACCTTCTGCGAACGGAACGTATTCGAGCGCATGGTCCGAAAGGCGGCAACCGTTTTCTCTGAAAAACGCGGTGCGTTCGCAAATCCAAGCGACCACCTCATCGAAGGAAGAAACTCCAATAGCGGAAATATAATCGATAAAGGCAGGGCTTTCGATGTTGTAAATTTTATCGGGTCGGAAGGTTGGCAGAACCTTGCAAGCGAAACCTTCATTCCGCAGTTGCTTATGATATTTAAGGTCATCTGCAGGGTCATCGGTGGTGCAGATAACCTCAACACCGGATTTCAGAATAAGGTTTCTTGCCGAAAAATCGGGGCTTTGAAGTTTTTGGTTGCATATATTCCAAATGCGCTCTGCCGACTCTTCACATAACGGCTCATCAATATCAAAATAACGTTTAACTTCAAGAGCGGTCCAGTGATATATCGGGTTTCCGATAAGAAGCGGCATAATTTTTGCAAAGCAGAGCCACTTTTCATATGAGGGGGCATCTCCCGTTATGTATTTTTCATCAATTCCGGCCGAACGCATCTGGCGCCATTTGTAGTGGTCTCCGCCTAAAAAGAGTTCGTATGCATTTTTAAAGCGATGGTCGGATGCAATCATTTCGGGGATGAGATGGCAGTGATAGTCAATAATGGGAAGTTCCTTTGCGTAGGCTTCATATAGGTGCTTTGCGGTTTTGGATTTCAGCATAAAACCGTCATTGATAATGCCCATAAATAAACTCCTTTTATAAAGTTATACCGTCTTTAAAGATGGAAATTTCTCTGTAGTTGTTTTTCTCATTTTTTGTGGGTTCTCCCGAGGCTACCGAAAGCACGTATGAATAAAGTTCATCCGTCAGATCTTCTCCCGATAAAACGGGCGACGCATCGAAATCTATCCATTTTTCCTTTCCTGCCGCAAGCGAAGCATTGGTAGAAATTTTAACCGTGGGAACAGGGGCGCCCAAAGGAGTTCCTCTTCCCGTTGTGAAAAGAATCATATGCACGCCGGCGGCTGTCAGATTAGTTATTGCCACAATGTCGTTACCGGGGCCGTTTAAAAGCGAAAGCCCGCCCGACTTTAATCGGTCGCCATAGTCTAAAACGTTGGTTATATTGCTGGTTCCACCTTTTTGAACACAACCCAAAGATTTTTCTTCCAGAGTGGTTATTCCGCCCTCCTTATTGCCGGGGGAGGGGTTTTCATATATGACCTGACCGTGGCGTGTGAAATAATCTTTAAATCCGTTTATGAGACTTACAGTTTTTTGGAAAACCTCCCGGGTAGCACAGCGCTCCATTAAAAGGTGTTCGGCACCAAACATTTCCGGAACCTCGCTAAGCGCACAAGCGCCACCATAAGAGATAAGCTTGTCGCAAAATCTTCCGACCAACGGATTGGCAGTGATTCCCGAAAGACCATCGCTTCCGCCACATTTAAGACCGATTTTAAGACGGGATACGGGAATGCTAATGCGCTTAAAGGTGTCAGCGTAAGCCTTAAGCTCATTTATAAGGCGAACACCCTCGACTATTTCATCCGAAACATCTTGGCAGTTTAGAAATTTTACCCTGCGGTCATCCCATTCTCCCAAAACATCTTTAAAAACCGAGATGTTGTTGTTTTCGCATCCAAGGCCCAAAACGAGCACGCCTCCGGCATTGGGATGTTCAACAAGTCCCTTAAGGATTAGAGCGGTAATTTTTTGGTCATCCCCTAATTGAGAGCAACCAAAAGGATGGGGGAAAGCAAACGCACCCGTAAGGGAGGAAAGCTTTTCGGCAATTTTATTAACGCATCCAACCGTGTTTATTATCCATATATCGTTTCGAATGCCAACCTCGCCGTTTTCTCTTATGTATCCTAAAAAGGTGTCTTTAGTATCAACACACAAATCTTTTGACAAATGCGGGCAATAACTGTATTCGGTCTTGCCGGAAAGATTGGTCTTAAGATTGTGCGAATGAACGTGTTCTCCCGCCTTAATATCACAGGTTGCGTGGCCTATCGGGTTGCCGTATTTGATTACCTGCTCGCCCGATTTTATATCGCAAAGAGCATACTTGTGTCCGTTTGCGAGATTTATTTGAACATTATCTTTTTTATTTATTATCATTTCATTATTTCCGCAAGAGGCGCCTCAAGGAAGGATAAATCCTCTCCCCAAAGCTGTGTGTTTTTAAGAATATTGCTTAGCGTTTCTTTTCTCATAAACTCCACAACATAAGGCTCATCGTTGGGTGTTCCTTTTTTATAAAATTCTATAAGCTTTGCAAAAGAAAGGAGCAAAGAGGGTGGTGTTTCACCCGTTCGCTTTATATATTCGAGAAGGGATGGCAAAACACGAACCTTAAATTTGCTTACCGAATTCAGGGATATTGATGAACAAAGATGCTTTATATACGGGTTTTTAAACCGCTCAAGAACATCATCTGCGTATGAAAAGAGCTCTTCCTTCGGCAAATCAAGAGTGGGGATTATTTCCTCATAAACGCATTTTTTAACGAATGCACTCATTTTTTCATCTTGCATACATTCGCCAACACTTTCAATGCCTTCAAGCAGTGCATAGGGAATCATTGCGGTGTGCGCGCCATTCAAAATTCGAACCTTTCGTGTGCGGTAGCGCTCAAGCGAATCGGTTGTTATGATATTAAGCCCCGCCTTATGGAAGGGGAAAAAGCTTTTAATATCTTCAGGCCCCTCAATAACCCACAAATGAAATAGTTCACTTGTGTTGAGCATAGCATCCTCATATCCGAGGTCGATTTTTTCGTCCTTCGGGAAGCCTGTAACTATGCGGTCAACGAGGGTGTTATAAAATACGTTTTCGGTTTCTATCCAGCGCTTAAACTCATCGCTTAACTGCCATAAATCCGCATATTTTAGAATGCACTCGCGCAGCCTTTCTCCGTTTTTCTCAATGAGCTCAGAGGGGAGGAAATAAAATCCCGAAAGGCCCAAAGAAAATCGTTTTTCGAGTAGGAGTGTTAGCTTTGCGGGGAAGGATATTTCGGGGGCGTTCTCCTTTTTGTCGCCCTCACAGAAAACGATTCCCGCCTCTGTCGTGTTGGAAACGATTATCTTGAAATCGGGGTTTTCTGCAAGCCGCAGGTAATCCTCCCAACAGTCATACGGTTTTACGGTGCGGCTTATACAGTCGATAATCTTTTTATCAACCGTGGGAACGCCGTTTTTTAAACCCCGCATAACATGTGTATAGACACAGTTTTGTTTTTCGAGTATGTCACACATGCCGTTTTTAAGCGGCTGAACCACAACGACCGAGGCGTTAAAATCCGTTTGCTCGTTGGTAAGCTTTATTATCCAATCAACAAAACCACGGAGAAAACCGCCCTCGCCAAACTGTATTATCTTTTCGGTATAGGTTTGTTTTTTATAATTTTTCATTATTCTTCAAGCCAGCTTAAATCGTAAGACTTAAGATATTCCTTTGTGTTATTAACCATTTCTTTGAAGAGTTCCTTTGCGTCACGAAGCGAGCAGGTAACGAGCGGGTCTTTTGCGAACACATTGAATATAGCGCTAACATCGCGCTCGGCTATGGCCTTGTCAAGCGCTTCCTGCTCGGTGCAGATTCGGCCTATAAGCGGTAGAATTTCTTCGGGAACAGCGCCTGCATAAAGCGGTGTTGCCGAGCCCGAACGGAAGCAGAAATTAGTTTCAACCACAGCACCCAGCGGCAGGTTGGGAATCTGACCGCGGTTGGGCATATTAACATTTGTGGTGAAGTCCTCACGAAGACCGAGTAGTGCGCGCATCTGAATAACGCCTTCTTCGCCGCTTCCGCGAATTTCAACCATTTCCTCGCCGCGGCAAATTCGTTCACTCTTATCAATCGATCTCTTTTGAGCATCCTTGCGCCAGGTAACGGGGGTTAGACCAAAGCCCCAATCATCGCGGGGAGAGTTTGCATCCTTTAGGTACCATTTACCCTCGCAGAACTCTGCCAGGTGGCGGTCGCCTGCGGCAGCGGCATAGCCATATCGGTTGCAAAGGTCGAATTTCACCTTTTGTATCGAGGAGAAGGCATCATTCATCCAGTTGTCGTCGTTTCCTTCCATGCAGCCATCCTCTGCGTGCTCTTTGGCATAAGCACGATAAATCGGCATAATGTCGATATCCTTATAGTGTGCTTCGGTAAACCAAGTGAAATGGTTTACGCCAACGATATTAACCTTGATATCCTTGCTCGATTCGGCTTGGATTCCGGTTTTTTCTTTAAGAATATGCTGCATAAGTTTTTGGGTTCCGAAAACCTCGTGGCAGCAGCCGTAGGCCTTAATTTCGGGGAAGGTGCGATAGAGTGTTTTTATGCAAAGGGTCATCGGGTTGGTGTAGTTTATAACCCAAGCATCGGGGCAATATTCCTTTATGTATAAAGCAATCTCCTCAAACATCGGAGCGGTTCTCATAGCGCGTATTATTCCTCCGGGTCCCGAGGAATCGCCAACCGATTGATAAATGCCGTATTTTTCGGGCAGATGAACATCGGAGTCCATCTCATCGAAGGTGCCGGGAAGAATGGAGATAACAACAAAGTCGGCTCCCGTGCAGGCCTCGGCCGGGGTTTTGGTAGCATGGTAGGTCCATTTGGATTTTGCTCCCTCGGCATCTGCGAATTTATTGCCGATTATCTCGTTGCATTTTGCAGCATCGTAGTCAATATCGTAAAGGTAAACATCGCCCGACATATCATCGCACATCGAGAGGTCGCTCATAAGAGTTCTTGCCCAGCCGCGCGAACCGCCGCCAATATAGGCTATTTTAAGATCTGTAACTTTCTTTTCTTTATAATCGTATTTCATAATTTTCACCCTTTAATAATTTTTAAAGTTAAATTTGCTAACAGCTTTTATCTTTGCACTCGGCCCGAGCCGTCGCCGCCTGCAAGTTTTTCAACCTCGGCTACGGATGCGCGGTTATAGTCGCCCTCAACGGTGTGTTTTAAGGCCGATGCGGCAACCGCAAATTCGATTGCATCTTTAGAAGATTTACCTGAAAGCAGCGAATAAATAAGTCCGCCACCGAAAGAGTCGCCACCGCCTACGCGGTCAACTATATGTAAATGATAGGACTTTGAGAAATAATAATCCTCTCCGTCATAAAGCATTCCCGCCCAATCGTTATCATTAGCGGAAATTGAGGTTCTAAGTGTTATGGCTACCTTTTCAAAACCGAATTTATCAGCAAGTTGCTTTGCAACGCTCTTATAGCCTTCGTGGTTGAGTTTGCCGCCGTAAATATCGGTGCCCTCAGCCTCAATACCGAATACATCCTTTGCATCCTCTTCGTTCGAGATACAAACATCTACATACTTGCAAAGCTCGCTCATAGCCTTGTTAGCTTCTTCTCTTGTCCAGAGTTTACCTCTATAGTTTAAGTCGCAGGAGATTTTAACACCGCGCTTCTTGGCCGCTATGCAAGCCTCTTTGCAGATTTCTACTACATTCTCGCCAAGCGCGGGTGTAATACCCGTAAAGTGGAACCAATCGGCACCCTCGAAAATACTATCCCAATCGAAATCAGCAGTGGTTGCCTGCTGAATGGCAGAATACTTACGGTCATAGATGCAAACCGAGCCTCTCTGTGAAGCACCTTTTTCAAGATAGTAAATACCTACTCTCTCTCCGCCGCGAACGATTTTAGAGGTGTCAACGCCAAAGTAGCGCAAACTGTCAACCGCCGCTTGACCTATTGCGTGTTTAGGTAATTTGGTAACGTAAACGCTATCCATTCCGTAGTTCGCAAGGCTCACCGCAACGTTGGCCTCGCCGCCGCCAAAGGTGGCCTGCATTTGGTCGTTTTGAAAAAATCTATAATATCCGTTAGGCGCGAGCCTTAACATAAGTTCTCCGAAGGTTACTACTTTAGCCATTGTTTTTCTCCTCCATTTTATCAAGCGCTTCCTTAACAAAGAAACTGCCGCCTATGGCCGCTACTTTATCGAACGCTAAAAATTCATCTATATTGCCGCGGTCAACTCCACCTGTGGGAATAAATTTCACCTGCGGGAAGGGAGCCGAAAGCGCTTTGAGCGCTTTAAGTCCTCCATATATATTAGCGGGGAAGAACTTAACTGTGGTAATGCCAAGGTCCAAAGCCTGCATTATTTCGGTCGGTGTTACACAGCCGGGATAATAAGGAATGTTTCTTTCATTACAAATATTAGCACCCGCTACAGACAGACCGGGAGACACAATAAACTGAGCCCCTGCATCGAGTG
>JAZOXC010000073.1:0-14196 GCA_045659535.1 Acutalibacteraceae bacterium | reverse complement strand
AACCGAGATAATCGGTTTTTCATTATCGATGGTAAATTCATCGGCTACATAGTCTTCCGATGCATTTCCGGATTTATCGGTGCAGGCGATATCGAAGGTATAATCACCATCGCCAAAGCCTGCGGCTGCATAATCGATGGTCATGGTCCACTCGGTATTATCGACAGCATCGCTATCTGCAGTGAACTCAGGGGCGATTGTCAATTCTTCGCCATCCTTGGTTGCGGTGATAACAACCTTATCGTTAACGAAGTTGCGTTCGGTAATTGTAATGGTAGCTTCACGGTACTTTTGGTTTCCGATGTATTTTCCGTTAGTGATATCATCGCCATCAACATCGTATTTAACTGCAATCTTGGGGGCACTCTGGTCAACTGCGAATTCGATTTCAGCTTCATTTCCGTTGCCGGCATAATCGGTTACAACAACACGAAGTTTTAAATTATTGCTATCAAGATTTAATTCTTCGGGATCGAACTCGAAAGCGCCTTCGATTTCAAAATCGGTGGTTGTTGCGTCGGATTCAAAAGACTCTATCTCAGCATTTTTGGCTGTTATTTTGGTGATAGTTTTTACTAATGTATCACCATCATGGATAGAGACAGTTATTGTTTTAATACCGGATACGATATGGTCCTGGCTGTTATCGTTTACTGCAAGGCTAAAAGGAATAGGGTCTGCGGCACTATATAAGCCGCCTACTGCCTCGGAATCAAGTTTAACATCGATAATCTTATCATAGGTTATTTCGGGGGTTGCGTTAGGTTTGCTATTATCTAAGATGAGACCATCTGTTCTAAAATATGCAACGTTGCCGGCGACATCGGTTACCTTTACATAAACAACAACCTTTTTATTGCTGTTTTCTTCAAGGGTTACGATAACGGCATCATATTCGCCAGTGTCTGGATCAGCTTTAAGCTCATCATCATAGCTGAAGTTTTCATGATCTACATCAGTGAAATCCTCTCGAATACAATATTCAACCTTGTCAACGCCTAAACCGACATCACTCGGAGTAACCTTTATTTCGATGCTTGCTGTTCTGAATATTGTGAAAAAGATTTCCTCAACCCACTTGTCCCATGTATTTTCCTCATCAAGGAACAATTCAGCGGTGGGATCAACTTTATCGATGTTTTCGATGGTGATAGACTGCTCACTTGTGTTTCCTGCAGCATCCTTAACAACAAAGGTATAGGTGCCGTTTGCTTCTACAGTGAAGGGGTTGTTTTTGGTCTGCCACTCGATATCGCCCTTCATCTTATAGCCGGCGATACCACTTGCCGAGTCGGTAGCGTTAATAGTTATTTCCACATCACTATTTGTGGGATCTGTAGTAGATGCGGTTACAGAATTGATAACGGGAGCATCCTTATCGATATTTGAAATAGTAACAGACTGTTCATCACTTGTGTTTCCTGCTGCATCCTTAACAACAAAGGTATAGGTGCCGTTTGCTCCTACAGTGAAGGTGTTGCCTGCCTGCCACTCGACATCGCCCTTCATCTTATAGCCGGCGATACCGCTTTTCGAGTCGGTAGCTTCAATAGTTATTTTCACATCTTGATTTGTGGGATCTGTAGTAGATGCTTTTACAGAATTGATAACGGGAACATCCTTATCGATCTTATTAACATCAACACTACTAACCGTGGTTTCGTTGCCAACAGCATCCTTAACAGCAAAGGTATAGATGCCGTTTACTCCTACAGTAAAGGTGTTTTCGGTCTGCCACTCGCCATCGCCCATCTTATAGCCGGCAATTCCGCTTCCCGAATCAGAAGCGATGAGTTTAATAACAACGGATGTATTGGTCCAAGAGTCGGGAGCGATTTCATAGGTAACAACCGGAGTATCTTTATCTATAAAGGTTACGCTAACAATGGTTTCATCACTTATGTTTCCTGCAGCATCCTTAACAGAGAACTTATAGTCGCCGTTTGCTGCTACAGTAAAGGTATTGCCTACCTGCCACTCGCCATCATTCATCTTATACTCGGTGGCATCGGCAGAACCAACAACGATTAACTCAACCTTATCCGCGGTCCAATCGGTTGCATTGCCCTTAACCTCGGTGATTTCGGGTTTTACAGTATCCTCAAGTTTTACTTCGATATTTGCGGTAGCATCATCGAAGATTTCGGCGGTTGCGGAAGCAGCGGATTTATAATCGGTTGCTTCTACAGTATAGGTTGCCTCTAAATAGTCGTTTTCTCCGATATAATCGGTTATTCCCTCAAAAACTGCAACGCCATCCGCGCCGGTTGTTGTTGAGAACTCCTCAAGTGTGTCATCGGTGGGAATTACTGTTACGGTTGCATCAGCAATTGCCTCGCCGGTATTCTTATCGGTAACTGTTACGGTGAATACCTCATCATAGTTTACGGATAGCGCAGAACCTGTTATAAGCGAGGTTCCAACTATGCCGATCATCATGACAAACGCCATAACGGTCGCCAGCGTGCGAGACGCTTTTTTCTTCAAACAAATAAACTTCATAATTTACCCTTCCTTTTAATGAAAAGTTTTATATCTAAAGCCTTCATCCTTTTTCTACTTTTGCCGCATTAAAGGACAAAACCAAAAGAAACAATTAGATTTCCTCATCCGAATGGATAAGCATTTCGCTGCGAACAACATTGAATACAACAGGTTTTTCGTTGGCGATTTCAAGTTCTTCGGTATTACTCAGAACCGTTGTGCCGCCTACTGTGGGAAGTTCATTTGATAGAACCACTGTTGCATTCGGATCAGTTAAAACCTCGGTTGCATTCGAATCGGTTAAAACTTCGGTTGCATTCGAATCGGTTAAAACTTCGGTTGCATTCGAATCGGTTAAAACTTCGGTTGCATTCGAATCGGTTAAAACTTCGGTTGCATTCGCATCGGTTAATACCTCGGTTGCATTCGAGTCTGACAACACATCTGTCGCCTCTCCACCAATGCTATATGAAGGAGTTGGAGTATAACTTGCGCCACTTGTATTATCCAAACGCTTAGATGCATGCATTGCCTTTTGAGCCTCGGCGCTGACCGATACACTCTCAGTTAGAGTTCCGCGCTCGCGATTGACGGCGCTGGGGCGGAAACGCTTATCTCCACTTGATGCATTAGATTCGCGCATAGCCTTGATTTCGCGGGCAACAGTTTTTCCACTAAGATCGCCCAAAATTGCAGGAATGTTCATTTTTATAAACATGAATATTGCAGTTATCAAGAAAATGCCGGCAAACGAAAATCCAATGACTGCAATAATAAACCAAGCTTGAGCACTCATTAAATCTTCACCTACTCTCTAAATGCGTTTTCGATTGCAAGCTGTGCATCATCCAAACGCTCAACAACATAGTTCTTTAACTCCTCGGTATTCTCGGAGGTTGTTGAAACACGTTTTACTGCTGTGCTTACATCGTTGAGCAAATCAACCATATCGCTCTGCGATATTCCTGCGGACTTGAACTTTCGAGCATAGGTCTCGATTGAGGTAACAGCAAGCTTATATACCTCGAGTTCAACTATTTCGCTATCATCATTATTCTGCGCTATCATGGAAACAATCTTGGTTATGTTATCCCAATAAGGTTTATACATTTCGTTATCGGTTGCTTCCTTGATGTTTAGGTCGATTTCTTTTCTGAATAAACCAATGTTATAGTAAACCGTTGCCATAGTATAGAAATTATCCGAAGAACTACCGTAATCGGTTGCATCATAGAACCACGGGATTGCGTGGGTCATACGGGTTACATCGTTGTTTGCGGAGCCATAGTCATAATAGTACCAATAAAGTTTGCCAACATTAAACGCGAGCTCGGCATAGCCGTCGCTTCCACGAAGCGCGCTTATGTTTGTGTTCAACTTGTTTCGCAAGAAGGTTTCTTCCTCAAGTGTGAATACTGCATCCTCTTTTACCGCCTCGACTATTCCCATATATGCTTCGGTGTTGCCGGGCTTTATATCTACCGCTGTTGCATAATAGCTGAGTTTTTCATCAACCGTCATTGCGCGTTCGGCCTCGAGGATGTTGCGGTCATAGTCAGCATTTTCGGTTTGGGTTTCCATAACGAGACCCAAAATGCCGACAATACAGAAGATAACCGAAGCCAACGCAGTTGCGATAAAGGTTCTGAGTTTTCGCTTTTGGCGAGCTCTGTAGGCGGCGCCGTATTCCTCGTAATGATGGAGGGCATATAAAAGTTCGGCACAGGATTGGTAACGATCATCGGGGTTTAGCTGGGTGCATTTTTGAACTATGGTTTCAAGTCCGGCTGAAAGCTGCGGATTCCAATGTCTTATGGGGTAAATTTCATAAGGCGGTTCGCAGGGGTTTTGGCCGGTTAAAAGGTGGTAGAGCGTTACGCCCAAACAATAAACATCGGTTCGCGCATCGGTTTGACCCTTTCCTCCGAACTGCTCGGGGGCTGCATAGCCCTTTGTTCCGAGACTTACAGTATCGGCAAGGCTTTGGTCTTTATATTCGCGCGCGATTCCGAAGTCGATTACCTTGATGTTTCCATCAGGCTTTAGCATAACGTTTGCGGGTTTCATATCGCGGTAGATGATTGGTGGTTTGCGGGTATGGAGATATTCCAAAGCCTCGCATATCTGCATTGCCCACTCAACAACCAGCTCCTGGGGTTGAGCACCATTATTCTCTAAGATGGTGCTTAAGGTTTCGCCTTCAATATAGTCCTCAATGATATAGATAACATCGCCGTTATCGATAATATCAACGATACGAACTATCGCGGGGTGATCAAGCTGTTTTATAAGATTTGCTTCGGCAATAGCACTTTGAATAACGATTTCATTATTCTTGTCTTTTGCTCTTTTTTCGATTTCCTTGATTGCCCATTGCTTGTTGAGTCGCTTATCCATTGCAAGATAAACCTTCGACATACCGCCCTGACCAATCAGTTTAAGTATTTCATACTTGTCATCGATTATTTGTCCGACAACTGCCACAATCTCCCCCCCTTTTACATAGTTTTTATAAGGATTGCGGAGATGTTATCGGTTTCTCCGCGAGCCTTATTTGCTTCGATTAGTTTAACAATATTGTTTTTCATTACGGTTTCATCGGTGTTCCATGTTGGAGCGAATACCGCCGCAATCTCGTTTGCAGTAACAACATGGCGGAAGCCATCTGAACAAAGAAGGTAGCACTCCCCTGCTGATACAATGCCGCGAACAAAATCGGGTTCAACGATACGAGAAGCACCGATACACTGGAGAAGCACATTTCTGCGCGGGTCACGAGCCGCTTCCTCAGGGGTTAGGCGACCGAGTCGAACCTCGTTTGCAACAACAGTTTGGTCGGTTGTTAGCATCGAAAGTCCCGAATCGGTGATTCGATATGCTCGCGAATCTCCGACATGACCTATCAGATATTCTCCGTTTTCGAAAATCAAGAGGGCAGTTATGGTTGAGCCGAGTTGGATATGGTTGACTCTTCCATATTCGCCGATGATTTGGTTCTGCTCTTTAATCATTCGCTCCCAACGATAGCGAATTTCTTCAAAATAGTTTTCCTTTGCCAAAAGATAGGGCAATTCTTTTTCGAACCAGGTTGAGAATGCTTTTATTATGGTTGCGCTAGCGAGCTCGCCTTTTTGGAGACCGCCCATTCCATCGCAAACGATGGCAAAAAGGATATTTCCCTTTTCAGTTTGCGCCTGCTTATAGCAGATGCTATCTTGGTTGGTATCCTTAACGATACCAATGTCTGTATGTAATGCGATATTAAAGTTCATTCATATCCCCCCTACTCTATGAAAAACACAAAGTCTTCATTTGCAAGCCTCAAGTTCGCGCCTGAGAAGATTTCAACTTCGCGCTCTATTGGAATGGCTCGACCATCGACATATGTTTTATTGGTTGAGTTAAGGTCGATGATATAATATCTTTTTTCTCGGGTTATGATATCGGCATGACTGCGGCTTACAGCGTTGTTATCCGATACAAAATAATCACAATATTTTCTTTCCTTGCCGATACGGAAGGAAGGCTTATTAATCAGAATTTTTTCCTTATTTTTCTCTCTTATGAGATAAGGATACTGCGGTTCATAAAGCTCTTCAGAGCCCAAAACTGTTGTTCCGCCGGGATCGGCACCCAAAACGGTTGTTCCATCGCTAAGGCCCTGAGTATTATCCTTACGAATCGATTCGGAAACCGAGGGAGCTACCGGCTCGACTACGGGAGCGGCAACGGGAACAGCAGTTGGAACAACTACAGGCTCGGCCACCCTTTGAATCGAGGGCTCGGCACGAAGCGGATCATATACTGCGTTGCTTCCACCGGTCGGGGTTTCGGACATTTTGGCACCACAGCCTGTGCAATAGGCTGTTGCGCTCTTTAGAATAGTTTTACAATGGGGACATTCAATTTTTTGCTGCGCCCCACTCTTTTGACCCAAAAGAGTATTCATATACTCCTCCAAATCGAAAACAGAGAAGTTAATGCCGCTATTAAGAATGGTTATATAATCGCGAACATAGGATGAATCCTCACCCGGGGCGAAGGATGCGTGCTCAATTATACTGAGCAGGAATTCTCTAAGGGTTGTTCCGCTTTCGAAGAACTGAATCGGAACATATATGAAATAAATGTGCTGGGTTGCGGGATTGACCATAACGCGATTAAGATCCATAAGCAGATATTGCTGATTGAAATAATTGCGCTCGATCTCTTTTAGATTGGCTAAAATGTTTTGCAAAATCCTTGCAAAACGCTCTTTATTAAGCGGGGTTGCAAGATATTCTTTAAATGTCATAAAGCCGCTTGTATTATAAGTGAGGGTAAAGGATGCACCCTTTGAAACAACCCCTAAATGAAGTAAACCCCCAACCTTGTTGGAGTTTATTGCATATACTTCATTTTCGTTGAGTTGTTGACCTTTTAGGCTTTTTATGATGATTTGCGAATTGCCCGCCTTGTTGACAACCTTAATTTTGTTCATACCTCATCTACCTTTAAAGCATATTTTAGATGGCCCCTGCCCCCGCTGATGCGGGGGCTTTGGGAAATTTTTTTGCTATTAGTCGAGACCTTCAAAATCAACCTTTTCGGCACTAACGCGAACTGCTACTAATGCCGAATACTTGCCATCGGGTGTCTTGGCGTGTACCGCCGATACTCCTTCGCCGACCGCTTTTATATTTCCGTTTTGATCAACAGTTACAACACTTTGATCATCGGAAGAGAATACAACATCGGAAGCGCTATAGCCTTCGGGGAGGGATGTTACAGTTACTTTATAGGAACCTCCAACATCTAAGTTAACGCTCATATCCGAAAGGAGAAGAACCTCGCCAACCGAAACCGAACCGTTATCACTTGAGGTATCATCGGTTTTTTCTTCCTCCGGCTCTTCTTCGGCTTCTTGATCGAAGGGAACATACTCGAGGGTACAATTATCGCCAGAGGCTGCCTTGCCCCAGGTCATAACACCCTCGGCCCATTTCCAGTTATCAACATGATAATTAAAGAAGGTTGCGTTCTTTGCGTTTAAAATATCGATCGACAAGCTAACCTTATCTCCTATGAAATCAACAAGATAAGCCTCATCACTAACACCAACCTTTAAAATTCCATAAACGCTTATATCTAAGCACCAGTCAATATGTAGGTCAACCTCAACACCTGCTTCGACATTATATACGCCGCCTTGTGATTCGGCTACTACCTTAAGGTCGGCCGCGTCTGCGCTTATTCTCAAGCCCGCTATGCCCTCAGCCTCCGCCGGAAGAACGCCATCGAAATTAGCATCCTCGATCAAATGCATCTCAACATCGGCAAGCTTTGCAGTTAGAGTGCCTGCGGCACCAACGCCAACAGTAACATCAACGCCAACTAACTTCTTTTTAAGGCCAACAACATATAATGCAGGTCCAAAACTCAAGGTTGCTTCTACCTTTGCCTTAACCTCGGCCTCAACGCTATTGGTCTGGTCTTTTATGAATCTTAGGTTACCATTTTTATATTCGACACCCTTAGATCCGCTTTCGCTAATGGTTATCTCAATAGAACCTTCAACCGATATCTTAAGTCTAACATCTAAGCATATTTTTGCAACGCCTGCAGAATATACATTGAGGCTGCAAATCTTGATCTCCTTTTTTGAGGCGATGGTTTTTGCTCCTTTGCCATCAGCATCTTTTATGATTGCGCGCTTAAAGTTTGTTAAGAATTTGCCGTTGCCGTTGCTATATTTCGGGGCGGCAACTCCCTTCTTTTCGGCAGAAACCTCAAGACCATATTTCTGCTCAACACTATAATCAACCTTGAGTTCAGCAGATTTAAGTTTCGGAACGGGGATAATACCCTTCCATTCGGTTTTCATATCGAACTTCTGGGTAACTTCTAAATCGTTTACTGCGGCAGAAGCGCTAAGTTTTAGATGATCGTTTGGCGAATATTCAACCCCAGCTTCAAAATCCAACTTTCCATTTAGGTTATAAGAAAGGCTAACCTCAACATCATCGCCAACCTTAAAGGTTTTTGAAACCGATGCAGATGCAAGCGGAAGAGCCGAATCATTAACAGTAGCTTCTCTTTCTGCGGGGGAAACCATTTTATCAACATTGGTTAGCAAAAGAGTGTCTGCTTCTTCGCCATCGCCTTTTAACACTAAATTGGCATTATCGGAAATGACGTTTCCGTTTGCATCGTAAATAACGGTATTTTCGGCGGTTGGAACTAAGGTTTCTTCGATATAGATCTCTTCATAGACATCCTCAATTTTAACCTCTTCGGTTGAAGGGGTAATGATGGTTTTGCCATCCTCCTCGCGAACCTCAGCTACCTTCACATAGCTAAACTCTTTATCGTTTTCGGTATTGGGAATAACGCAGATATCATCCTTTTCGATATCCTTTCCTACGCCCTTTACAACAATGGCTTCGCTATTTGCAGAAACGATCTCCGATTTATTTTCATCGGACGCCATATTTACAACATTATCATGGTATTCTACTCGTTCTACCCTTTCGGTATATTTGCGAGTTGACCATTTTTTCTGGGCTGCTGCCAAAAGTTCTACTGCATCATTTGCCGAAATCTTTCGATTTTCCCAATAGTTTCGGATTGTATTATCAAAATTATCTATACCGCATTTGAACTTTTCGCTATCCGAAGCATCAATAGGAGCGAATCCGCTCGCATTAACTAATGTTACCACCGCCTGTTTCCAGGTTATGGTTTCATCAAGGTTGATGCTATCTCCGGTTATAACTTCCCATTCCGCAGCGGTTTGAACGGTTGCGAAATACGGGCTTGAGCTATCAACATTTGCAAAATAGGGTTCTTGGCTTGTGTATGATGTCATTCCAAAAGAATCATTAATAAGCATTAGCCATTGACCCATAGAGATGGTATTTGCCGTTTCGGATGAGCATCCTGTTAGACCGAAGGCTGCTGAGAATATCGTTAACAATGCAAGAAATATTGCTATTAAGCGCTTCATATAAACCCCTCTGTTCTTTTTTACGTTTTATTTATGATTAAAAGGTTTTCTGCCTTATTATTTTCAAAGTTAGGCAGGTGAGCATGAGCGGCATGCTCACCTGCGATAATTATGCATTATCTAAATGCGCTTGCACTGGTATGAATTGCGTTTTCGGTGTTTTCATAGCTCTGTGCGGTATTAACAAGGAATTTTGCGTAGGATTCGATTACTGCCTTATACTCCTCGAAGCGGGGCTTAAGGGCATTCATTGCGGCTCTGATTTCGGAGGCGGCATCGCTCTTCCAACTATTCTCGAGCTCATTCATGGTTCTATTAATATCTGCAAGTTTAGTATCCAAAGTATTGTTGATAGCGCGAACTTTGTCGGATGTATCTCTTAATACTTGGGTAGAAATTTGAATTGAATCTGCCATTGTTCTTTTCCTCCTTCATTAGTTAACAAGCTTGCGTGCATCTGCAACAGCTGCTTCCTGGGTCTCGCGGTATGCCTTGGCGCTCTTCTTTAGGAAGTCTGCATAATCAAGCATAAGAGCATGCATCTTTGCAAAGTCATCCTTAAAACCTGCGATCTGATCAACGAAAGCAGTATTATCTTTGCCCTGCCAAGTTGATGCGAGTGCATCAGTTTCGTTATAGAGTTTGTCGTACTGCTGCTTGTAATCAGATGCTAAACCATCGATTTTTCCTGCAGCGGATTCCAAAAGTTCAGGGGTTACCTGGATTGTTTCTGCCATTTTTAATGACCTCCTTGAATTTTTTATATTAACATCAGCTTTGAACCGTTCTTAAGCGCAAGCTCATAAACCGATAAATTAATATTGATGATATTTCCGTTTTCGCGGTAGCAAATTGCTGTGTTTTCGTTTGCAATGAATCTTCGGTCGGACATTTCTCTTACTGCTTTTTTTATCAGCTCGAGAACCTCGTGCATCGGAGAACGCAGAGGAATGAAAATTTCGAACGAACGATCAAGGACGGGAACAAAAACTTCAACCAAAATCTTTTCCATTTTAGAGAACCTCCAAATCCGTATTCGAGGTTAGTAGTTTGACGAGGGCGGGACGGTTTTTGGTTAGTATGTAACCATACTCACTGCCAACCTCCTCATACAAATCACTTGTAACCTTGTTGATCTTGAGCATGTATTGATCAGCAACACCATCGCCAACCCAGAGACCATCCGAGCCGGTAACATGGCGCTTATACCATGCTTCATAGTTATAACCATTAAATCCGGATATTGCATCGACGATAACAAAATGGATTTTATAGATACTTTCGGCTTTTTCGATAAGTGTGAAGAACTTTTCTTTGCCTTCTGCCGATAATTGTTCGGCAAGCTTTTTAAGTCCGATAACGAAATATACCTTTTGCTCGAAATTCTCTAAAACGGCTGTATCCATTTGGGCATCCTTATAGGTATTGTTTCGCTCAACCATATCGGCAAAGAGTTTGTTGATTTCATCCTCGAATCCGCCCGAAAGATAGCTGCAGTTTTCGATGGCGGCGGTGGTTAAGCACTTTTCGGCATCCAAAACAGTTAGCTTTGTGGCAGGAGCCAATACTTTTATGAACTCCTCATTAAAGGAAACTGCATCGGCCATATCCTGCGTAACGATCGGATAAACAACCTTATTTTCAAGATTGAAGGTTGCAACATTTAGGTTACGCTTGCCAACGCCGACCGGAATCTGCTTGAGATCGCCGACATAGGACCTAACATGATCGTATTTAACCTTTTCGGGTAGAATCGGAACGGGTTTTGCAAAGGATTCGGATTTCTTGGCGAGTTCCCCGCAGAAGCTGCGGATATATTCCTGGGTGTCTGCAACATCCTTGCAATATGCGGTTTGGAACTCATAAACTCGATCAAGTGCAACCAATCCACGACCCTTACACTTCGAGGGAACAAGACCATCGGTTTTGCCAACAACAAAGGCATAGTCGCTTGCATCGTTGAGCTGCATTGTCAGCATTGTTTTGAAGTTCTGCTGGGTCTTATAGCGAACTGCATTGGTGGTTGCGGCGGTTACAGCAAAATAGATTCCGTATTTAACACCATCGCGGGTTAGATATGTAATGGAATCCTGAAGCTCCTCGAACTGCTCTGCAAAGCCGGAGAAATTATTAAGAAGAACAACGATATTCGGCACTGTTTTTCCGCTGTTGCGGCAGTATCCCGCATAGTCGCCTCCAAACTCGGAGAAGAGGTTCTTTCTAACCTCAAGCTCCTTATGGAGCATCTTGAGGAAGTTTACAACCTTTTCTTCATCGGAGGAAACCATAACTCCACCCACCTGCGGAGCCTTCTCGAAGGCTTTTAGAGTTTCGGAGCCAAAGTCCATGATATAGAGGTTTACCTCATCTGCAGTATGGTTTTTGATAAGCGAATAGGCAAGGCTCGAAAGGAAGGTTGACTTGCCGTTGCCGGAAGAACCATATATCAAGCAGTTGCCTTCTGCCGAGAACGGAACGGTTAAAACATTCTGTTGCTGGTTGAAAGGATCATCATATTCGCCGATAACGGGATTAAGAACATAGCCGGAGGATTTCTTGCCATATTTCTTTTCGATATCCTCAACGAATATGCGCTCGGGGATGGGTTCGAGCCACAAGGGGCGAACGGTTATTTTTTCCTCGGCTGCTAAATCGGAAAGATACTTAACGATTGCAACAATCTGCTTAGTTTTATTGCCGGAGCTTGATTTCTTTTTGTTGGGTTTAACATTCATCAAAACTCGACCAAGGTTATCAACAACCTGGATGCTTGAATCAACCGATTTTTCAACGGTTTCAGTAGGAACGTATTCGGCTCCGCACCATGCAGACTGGCCGAGAGCAAAAAGCTCGTTGAAGCCAACCTGGAGATAGAATCTACCGGTTTGAGAAAGCTCGGCCGCATCGGGACATTTGATCATATCCTGGCTATCGGCTTTTTCCTGAACCTTAAGGCAAACTCTAAACTTACTGTTACTCCAAATCTGATCATCAACAACACCGCTTGGCTTCTGGGTTGCAAGGATAAGATGCACGCCAAGGCTTCGTCCGATTCGTGCAGCACTGATAAGCTGCTGCATAAATTCGGGTTGCTGAGATTTTAGTTCGGCGAACTCATCCGAGATTATGAACAAGTGCGGAAGAGGTTCGGAAACGATCTTATCTCTATAAAGCTGCTGATACTTATAAATATCCATGGTTCCTTCGTTGGATATCTTTCTTGCCTCGTTGTATATTGCCTGGCGGCGGCGAAGTTCACTCTGAATCGAAATCAAGGAGCGCTTAACGGCGGCGCCGTCAAGATTGGTTATTGTTCCGGCTAAGTGCGGAAGCTTAACTCCCCTATCATCATCCTCGAAGGCACCGGTAAGTCCGCCACCCTTATAGTCGATGAGAATAAATGCAACCTCATCGGGATGATAGTTAACCGCGAGAGACAAAATGTAGGTTATGATGAATTCGGATTTACCCGAGCCAGTCATACCCGCAACGAGACCATGAGGACCATGAAATTTTTCATGCAAATCAAGATTGAAAGACTCACCATAAGAATCAACTCCAATCGGAGTTTGAAGGGTTATGGTCGGGTTGTTTTCCTTCCATCTTGTTAGCGAGTTAAGATGGTCGATCTTACCAACATTGAACATTTCAAGAAAGGTTATCATCGAGGGCAGCGAATATCTCTGGCTGCCAAGATCAAGCTCGATATTTGCGATATCATATGAAAGATTATCAAGAGCAGCTTCGTTTATCTTATCTGCGATAAAGGTTATGCCCTTGCCTGTTGTATCCTCGCGGTCGAACATTCTCGATTTCTCGGCATTGGCCGAGATAACCATTTTTGTTTCTTTGGGAAGATCACGAAGTTGCGGAGCTGCAAAAAGAATGCTAAAGCCTGCATTGTTTTTATATTTAAGCAACTGCTGGATAGCCTCACATTTTTCGCTTAGCTTTTTATTAGTTGAGATAACCACATAATACGGAGAGTATTCCGAATACTCGGTATTGGGGGTATCCTCTCTTGCAAGGATTGCCTTCTCCATATATGCAGAAAGTTCTTTAACCTCGTCTGCATTGGAAGCGAAAAATCTTACAGTTTTATCATCATTCCAAAAATGCGGAATCGGACGGATAAAGTTCCATTCGGGAGCATCATTTTCATCGGTGATGAGCAAAATCTTTAGTTCGTCATAGCTATGCAGCGAGATCATCTGAAGAATTAGAGATTTTAGCATATTAACGGTTGCAGCGCGCTCACCATATACACCAACTGTCATATTCTCGACAAATGAAACGCTAACCGGAACGTTGCATAGTTGTTTCGGTTCGGCGCCGAGCGACTGCATCGCATCCTGAAGGTTATCATCATCCATTGTGAATTTCTTTTCGGGATATTTAACATCAGCCTCAAGCGGCAAATCACCTAAACCGAGTCTTAACTGTAAAAAATCCTTATGTCCGATAACCCTTTCCCAAAGTTTGGTGCTCTCTGCGGCGATACGATCGGCACACTGCTCAGGCGAGATGAGGTTCTCAGCAAGGATATCACTCTGCTCCTTACATTTACGCTTGATTTCATCTCTAACATGATCGAGATATGCAAGGTATTTTTCCTGGCGCTTTCTTTCGTTCTTAAGTTTCTGCTTCTTTTCGTATTTTTTGGTTAGTATCGGCCATAAAACAGTTCCGAGAAGCATACCAAACGACATCATGAGGGTTGGTAGCGC
>JAZOXC010000072.1:0-18189 GCA_045659535.1 Acutalibacteraceae bacterium | reverse complement strand
AGATTGCAAGCTCGAGACAGCCGCGGAACTCATCCTCGAGCTGCTCGGGGGTACACATAAGATGACCCTCGGAAATGGTGAACTGGCGAACACGGATAAGACCATGCATCTCGCCACTTGCCTCATTGCGGAAGAGGGTTGAGGTTTCGTTATAACGAAGCGGAAGATCGCGATAAGAACGGGGGCGATTGAGATATGCCTGATACTGGAAGGGGCAGGTCATCGGACGGAGAGCGAAGCACTCCTTATCCTCATCCTGCGGATCGCCGAGAACAAACATACCATCTAAATAATGGTCCCAATGTCCCGAAACCTTATAAAGGTCGCTCTTTGCCATGAAGGGGGTCTTGGTTAAGAGCCAGCCGCGGCGCTGCTCCTCATCCTCAACAAAGCGCTGAAGAAGCTGAATAATGCGGGCGCCCTTCGGAAGCATGATGGGAAGACCCTGACCGATAAGGTCGCTGGTTGTGAAGAGTTCAAGCTCACGACCAAGTTTGTTATGGTCGCGCTTTTTTGCCTCCTCGATCTGCTCGAGGTGAGCATCGAGTTCGCTCTGCTTGGGGAAGCTTGTTCCATAGATGCGCTGAAGCATCTTCTTATTGGAATCGCCGCGCCAATATGCACCTGTGCAAGAGGTAAGCTTTACAGCCTTAACACGACCGGTCGACATAAGGTGCGGTCCTGCGCAGAGGTCGATAAAATCGCCCTGCTTATAAAGGCTGATTTCGGCATCGGCGGGAAGGTCGTTTATGAGTTCAACCTTATAAGGCTCATCCCTCTCGGTGAAGAGCTCAAGAGCCTCTTCGCGAGAAACGATGGTTTTCTCAAGGTAGATATCCTCCTTGATAACGTTGCGCATCTCATCCTCGATATCTGCGAGCATCTCGGGGGTGAACATCTTTTCGGAATCGAAATCGTAATAATATCCGTTTTCAACCGCCGGTCCGATTGCAAGCTTAACATCGGGATATAGGCGCTTAACAGCCTGAGCTAAAATATGACTTGTTGTATGGCGATATGCGGCGCGACCGAAATCATCCTCGAAGGTTAGGATTTCGAGTTCGCAGTCTTCGTTTATTGCGGTGCGAAGATCACATTCAACACCGTTTACGCGAATAGCACAAGCCGCCTTTGCAAGACCGGCTCCGATGCTTGCGGCAATTTCCCAGCCGAAAACACCATCATCATATTCGCGAACTACTCCGCCTTTTAGTGTTACCTTTACCATAAAAATTCCTCCGAATAAAAAAATAAACTCCATCCCAACAAAAGGGATGAAGCAAATACTCCACGGTTCCACCCAAATTGCAGAAAAACTCCTGCCACTTTGACTCCCTTAACGCGGGAAAACGACCCTGTTCACAAGGCACTCGGGGGTGGTATTCACAAAACTGCCACACCGCGAAGGCTTTCAGCCGATGACCCTCGCTCTCTAATGTGTAGCCCTGCTTTGCTACTGTTCCCGTCAGCGTTTTTACAGATATATAATAACCATATAACTATCATTTGTCAAGTTTTCTGTTGAATATTTAATTTTTATGTGATAATATTTAATTCGCGAGGTGATACTATGTTTTTAAGGAAACGCCAAAAGGATTTCGGTTCCTCCTATGATGCGGTTATAATCGGTCTCGGAAACCCCGGCCGCGAATACGAAACAACCCGCCATAACGCAGGTTTTATGGTTATCGATAAGCTCTGCGAGGAATATAACTTTGAGGTTAAAAAATCTAAATTCAAATCGCTTATGGGCGAATTTCGCGTTGGCGATAATCGCGTTTTGGTTTTAAAGCCCCAGACCTATATGAACAATTCGGGTCAGGCGGTAGTCGAGGCGCTATCCTTTTATAAACTCGACCCCTCGCAGGCGCTCATCATTTTTGATGATATCTCGCTTCCTCCGGGAAAAATCCGCCTTCGCCGAAACGGTTCGGATGGCGGACATAACGGAATGAAAAACATTATAAACCTTTCGGGAAGCAATGCTTTCCCCCGCCTTAAGGTTGGCGTTGGTGCAAAACCGCATCCCGATTATGACCTTAAGGATTGGGTGCTTGGTTCGTTCCATGGCGAGGATGCCACGCTCATGAAAACTTCTATTAAAAACAGCGCCGATGCCGCCATCTGCTTTATCCGCGAGGGCATTGATTCGGCGATGAATAAATTCAGCAACAAATAAAGAGGCGAAGTTATGCATTTTTTGAGTTCGGTTTTATCCGAAACCCAGGACTGCAAAAAACTTCTCCATTCCATCGAAAAAGGCTTTCTGCCCGCAGTTTGCAGCGGGCTTTCGCCCGTTTGCCGCGCCGCTCTTATAGCAGCGGTTGCCGATAGCGGTCGCCGAGTTTCTTGTATCTGCCCAACCGAGGCAGAGGCAAATCGCATGGTAGAGGACCTAACCTCGCTCGGCATCGAAGCCGCCCTGCTACCCGCAAGAGATCTCCTGCCCGAGCGCGGAGCGGTAGCCTCGAAGGAATGGGAACATAAGCGTTTATATACCCTGTCTGCTCTCGCAGGCGGGGTCTTACCCGTTTGCGTTGGCTCGGCCGAAAGCTTCACTCTCGCAACCTGCCCGCCCGAGCGACTGCGCGAATCAACCTTCTCGCTAAAGAGCGGCGACCTTATCTCCCCCGCCGAGCTCGCTTCTATGCTTCTCTCTGCGGGATATTCTCGCTGCACCGAGGTTGAGGGCGCGGGTCAGTTTTCGCTGCGCGGCGGAATTTTTGATATATTCCCAACCGCCCTGCCCCACCCTGTTCGCATCGAGTTTTGGGGCGATGAAATTGATACCGTTTCGGCCTTCGATATCGAAACCCAGCGCCGCGGCGATATGCTAAACGAGGTATTTATCTCCCCCGCGAGAGAAACCCTCGCAACCCCCGAGGAGCTCCTATCCGTTATCTCCTCGCTCGAAAAGGGGAAATTATCACCCGAGCAAAAGGCAACCCTCGAGTTCGATAGGGTTTCGGTTGAAACCTCTACCTTCTCGGATTTCGACCGCTATCTACCCTATCTCTACGGCAAAAAACATACCGCATTTGATTATATCGCCGATTCGGTTTTGGTGGTATCTGATAGCGCGGGAATTAATGAAAAAATAGATAATCTAACCCTGCTGCACGGCGAGGATATAAAGCGCCGACTCGAATCGGGAACCGCTTTTAGGGATGCCGAGAGTTATCTCTCCCGCGCCGATTTTTGGCGCGAAGCCGAAAAGCGCGGAGCAGTTATTTTCGAAAACTTCTCCCGAAGCTCCTATGAAATCGCCCTTCGCGAGCTTATCCCCTTTGAGATAAAGCAGCTGCCCCCTTGGCGCGGCGGGCTCGACCTTTTGCTCGAGGATATAACCGAAAACACCATTATTTTGGTTGGAAACGAGCGCTCGGCAAAGCTACTGCTCGAAGAGCTTGAGCAAAACGGCTATGCCGCAAACTATATCCCCGAACCCAAAGGCTTCCAAAAGGGTATCGTTGTTACGGTTGGTGGTCTCTCCGCGGGGCTTGCTATCCCGCGCGAGAAATTCACACTTATAACCCATAGCGATATTCTAAAACAGCGCAAAAAATATAAAACCCCGCGCGGCGGAAATATCAATTCGCTCGATGAACTAAAGATTGATGATCTCGTTGTTCATGCGGTGCATGGTATTGGCCAATTTGCGGGTGTTCATAAAATGGAAAACAGCGGAATCATAAAGGATTACCTAAAGATTGTTTATGCCAAGGGTGACGTTTTATATGTTCCCGTTACCCAGCTTGATCTTGTTTCGAAATATATCGGCGGCGAGGGTGTTCGCCTTAATAAACTCGGCGGAACCGAATGGCAAAAAACCCGCGCAAGGGTTCGCTCGGCGGTTAAGGATATGGCAAAACAGCTAACCGCC
This sequence comes from Acutalibacteraceae bacterium, assembly GCA_045659535.1. Lineage (GTDB taxonomy): Bacteria > Bacillota > Clostridia > Oscillospirales > Acutalibacteraceae > SIG589. Next base: position 14,306 of record JAZOXC010000072.1, on the reverse strand, counting down.
CTTTATGCCAAGCGCCTTGAAATCAAGGGTCATGCCTTCTCGGAGGATACCGATATCCAATCCGATTTCGAGCGCCGATTCGAATTCGAGGAAACCGCCGACCAGCTTCGCTGCATAAACGAAATCAAAAGCGATATGGAAAGAGCCGTTCCGATGGACCGATTGCTCTGCGGAGATGTTGGCTTTGGCAAAACCGAGGTTGCTCTGCGCGCCGCCTTTAAATGCGTTAGCGAGGGAAAGCAATGCGCCCTCATGGCGCCAACAACCATTCTCGCATGGCAACATTATAATACCGTTTTGCGCCGCTTTGGCGATTTTCCGCTCGAAACCCGCCTTTTATCCCGTTTTGTTCCAAAATCGGCACAAAACAAAACCATCGAGGGGCTTCGCCGCGGAAATGTTGATATGGTTATCGGAACCCACCGACTAATATCAAACGATATAAAATTCCGCGATCTCGGACTCATCATAATCGATGAGGAGCATCGCTTTGGTGTTGCTCAAAAGGAAAAACTCAAGGAGCTTTATCCGAGTGTTGATGTTTTAACCCTTTCGGCAACCCCCATCCCCCGAACCCTTAATATGGCAATGACCGGGCTTAGGGATATGTCCTCGATTGATGAGGCACCCGAAGACCGCCAGCCGGTTCAAACCTATGTTATCGAACAGCAAAACGGCCTTCTGCTCGATGCTATCAACCGCGAGCTTCGCCGCGGAGGTCAGGTTTATTATCTCCATAACCGAGTTGAGAGCATCGATGCCTGCGCCGCAAGGCTCCATGCCCAGCTGCCCGATGCATCTATCGGCATCGCCCACGGAAAAATGGATGAAGAAACCCTTTCTCGAGTTTGGAAACAGCTGCTTGAACACGAAATCGATATCCTCGTTTGCACAACCATAATCGAAACGGGTGTTGATGTTCCCAATGCCAATACCCTTATAATCGAGGATGCCGACCGAATGGGTCTCTCGGAGCTGCATCAGCTTCGCGGTCGAGTTGGTCGTTCGCCCCGAAGAGCATATGCCTATTTCTGCTTCCGACCGGGCAAGGCGCTATCGGAAATTGCCGAAAAGCGACTCGATGCAATCCGCGAATATACCGAGTTTGGCTCGGGCTTTAAAATCGCGATGCGCGACCTTGAAATCCGCGGAGCAGGAAGCATTTTGGGCGGCGAGCAGCATGGTCATCTCGAGGCGGTTGGCTATGATATGTATGTTCAGCTTCTCTCCGAAGCCATAAAAGAGGAAAAGGGCGAGGCAGTGGAGAAAGAAAACAACTGCGTTATCGACCTTAATATTTCGGCGCATATCCCCGAAAGCTATATCCCTGCCCTGCCGCAGCGACTTTCGATGTATCGCCGCATTGCCGAGATAAAAACAGAGGAAGATAAGAGCGATGTTATCGATGAGTTTTGCGATCGCTTTGGCGAACCTCCCCGCGCTGTGCTCGGACTTTTAGATGTTGCGCTACTGCGCAGCCGCGCATTTGCCTTCGGCATCAGCGAGGTTATGCAATCGGGCTCGGTTATCCGACTCTACTGCAACGCTATCTCGCCCGAGGCCGCCGCAAGATTATCCGACCATTTCTCGATTCGCTTTATGCTCGGTGGCGGAAAGCGCCCCCATTATGCGATAGAAATGGCGCCCGGTCAATCCTCGGCCTCTGCGCTGAAGGAAATAATGGACACCCTCGCGGGCGATGCTAATTAGTGCTGGACATTTATTTATACTTGTTGTATAATGTAGTTTAGATTATTATCAGGAGGACTTTTTATGACTATCCTTAGAAAGGTTGCCGCAGTTCTTTTGGTTTGCGCAATGGTTTTCTCCTTTGCTGCTTGCCATGAGAAGGGTGAAATCGCGGTTACCGTTAAATATGGTGAATCTTCGCTTGAGTTCACCTCTGCTATGTATCTCTGCGCTCTTATGAACGCCGAAACCGAAGCATACGGTAAGGTTCAGGAAATCCTAACCGAAAAAGATGTTAAAACCGAAGACATAACCGAAGAGCTCTTCTATTCGCAGAAGATCGATGACAAGGAGTATTACACCTGGATTACCGATCGCGCAAAAGAGATTATCAGCGAATGGGCAGCATACAAGTTTATGTGTGATGCAGGCAAGCTTGAAATCAGCAGCGAGGATTTAACCAGCCTTGAGAGCTATGTTTCGTATTATTGGTATAACGGCGGCTACGGTCAGGTATTCGAACCCAACGGCGTTAGCTTCAATACCTATAAGCATATGAGCATGTCTACCGTTTATGCCCAGACCTATTTTGATTCCATCTATGCAGAGGGCGGAACAAACCCCGTTGCCAAGGATGAAATCTTAAAGGCTATGGATGAAAACTTCACCATCGCAAACATCATCGAGGTTGATACCTCCCAAATGAAGGATTCCGAGAAGAAGGCCGCCAAAGAAAAGCTTGATGGCTATGCCGCTCGCTTAAAGAAGGGCGAAAAGTTCGAAAAGATTTATAACGAGTATTACGAGATCAAGGAGACCACCTCCTCGACAACCTCCGGATCCTCTACCGTTTCGAGCAATACCTCTTCTACCACCTCTAACACCGCTTCTAATACAACCTCTTCGGGAACCGAAGAAAAGGAACTCGAGCCCAAGGATGCATATGCTTCCCTTATTGGTGATGAGGATACCGATTATGCAAGCGACTACTTCAAGACCGTTAAGGAAATGAAGGTTGGCGAAGTTAAGGTTATCACCGATGAACCCGGCAAAAAGTTAGTTCTTGTTGTTGCAGGCGATATGATGAGCGATGAATATTGGACAACCAACTTAGTTGACCTCGTTCTCTCGATGCTCAAGCAGGATGAATTTGATAAGGGCATTGATGAGCTTATCAAGAAGTTTGATATTAACATTGATAACGATGCTATCTCGGCATTCGATGTTAAGAACCTCTATAAATATTCTAAATAAACAACAAAAAACCCTCGAGCCAATCGGCTCGGGGGTTTTATTTTTTTATTTAGTTTTGTTCATCGATATAGCTGCAAGCTGCAAGCGCTGCAACCGCACCATCGGCAACAGCGGTTGTTACCTGGCGAACACCCTTCTTGCGGCAGTCGCCCGCAACATAGATGCCCGCGGTTTCGGTTTTGCAGAACTCATCAACATCTGCATAGCCATAGCCATCAATCGGCAAAACGTTTTTAAAAGGCTCATTTTGGGGAACAAGTCCGATTGCAACAAATGCGCCATCGGCGGCAATTATGCGCTCGTTTCCGCCCTCATCGGCAATCTTAACTCCCGAGAGGTCTGATTCTCCCAAAAATTCCTTAACTGTAACACCAAGGATAACCTCTGCCTTTTCGTTGGCATAAAGGCGATCTTGCAATCTCTTTTCGCCGGTGAGATAAGGCAGATTCTGAAGAACGGTTACCTTACTTGCGTTTTCGCAAAGCAGGAGTGCCTCCTGAAGCGCCGAGTTTCCGCCGCCAACTACAACGACCTCGCGGCCATTATAGAAAGCGCCATCGCAAACCGCGCAGAAGGAAATTCCGTTTCCGATAAGCTCCTGCTCGCCGGAAACTCCGAGGAGTCTGTGCTTTGCGCCGGTTGCGATTATAACCGCGCGGGCCTCGAAAGAGCCGCCCTCGGTTATAACGGTTTTAACCTCGCCATCGCGAATCGAAAGAACTGTATCCATCTCGATTTCTGCGCCCTGGGCAAGCACCTGCTCGACCAGCTTTTCGGCAATTTCGTTGCCGCTGGCGGAAATGAAACCGGGATAGTTTTCAACCATCGGCGAATAGGTTATCTGTCCGCCGAAGGTTGCTTTTTCTATAACTAAAACTGTTTTGTTTGCTCTAAGTGCGTACAGCGCCGCAGTTAATCCTGCGGGGCCGCCGCCTATTACTATAATATCTGTCATAATTACTGACCAAGATATTTCTTAATATCCGAAACGCCGGTTAGCTTAACAGCGCCTTCTTCGCTCGGAACAATAAGAGTAGGAGCCTGCTTAACGCCATAAAGCTCAACTAAATCAACATTCTCGTTTGCGAGGAGCTTCTCATAAGCAACGCCTGCTTTATCGAGAAGAGCGCAAGCAATCTTGCAGTTGGGGCAGGTTGCGGTTGTGAAGAGCATTGCGGTTGCGGCTACCGGAGCGGGAGCTTCGGTTTCGTGTCCGCAGCAGGTGCAGCTTTCGGCAACGCGAGCCTTGGTGAGCTTTGAGTTTGCGATGTTATAAACCTTACGATCCTTATACTCCTGGCTCTTACCATCGTTCCAGTTCTGAACAGGACGATAGTAACCGGTAATACGGCTGTAAACCTCGGTGGTATTTCCGCATTCGGGGCACTTATACTCCTCGCCTGCGATGTAACCATGGTTCTTACATACCGAGTAGGTCGGGCTTATCGAATAATAGGGGAGCTTGTAGTTTTCGGCAATCTTGCGAACAAGGTTTGCGGTAGTCTTCCAATCGGGCAAGCGCTCGCCAAGGAAGGCATGGAAAACAGTTCCCGAAGTATAAAGGGTATGAAGCTCATCCTGCATCTCGAGTGCGGTGAATACATCTTCGGTATAACCAACGGGGAGATGAGAAGAGTTGGTATAGTAGGGGGTTGCTCCCTCTTCGCCTGCGGTCTTGATATCGGGATAGTGCTTACGGTCGTGCTTTGCAAGACGATAAGAGGTCGATTCAGCCGGAGTTGCTTCGAGGTTATAGAGGTCGCCATACATCTCCTGATAGTCGGAGAGGCGCTCGCGCATGTGGTTTAATACTTCCTTGGAGAATTCCTGGGTCTCAACATGGGTCATGTCCTTGCCGAGCCATGCAGCATTAAGACCAACCTCGTTCATACCAACAAGACCGATGGTAGAGAAGTGGTTTGCGAAGGTTCCAAGGTAGCGCTTGGTATAGGGATAGAGGCCCTCATCAAGAAGCTTGGTGATAACGGTTCTCTTAACCTTTAAGGAACGAGCTGCGATATCCATAAGCTTATCGAGGCGGTTATAGAACTCCTCGGGGGTCTTGGAGAGGTATGCAATTCGGGGCATGTTGATGGTAACAACACCAACAGAACCGGTGCTCTCACCGCTTCCGAAGAAGCCGCCCGACTTTTTGCGAAGCTCGCGGAGGTCAAGACGCAAACGGCAGCACATCGAACGAACATCGCTCGGCTCCATATCGCTGTTGATATAGTTGGAGAAATAGGGGGTGCCGTATTTTGCGGTCATCTCGAAGAGAAGCTTGTTGTTCTCGGTTTCGGACCAGTCGAAATCGCGGGTGATGGAGTAGGTCGGGATGGGATACTGGAAGCCACGGCCGTTGGCATCGCCTTCGATCATGATTTCGATAAACGCACGGTTTATCATATCCATCTCGGCTTTACAATCCTTATATTTGAAATCCATCTCCTTGCCGCCAACGATAGCATTGAGCTCAGCGAGGTCGGCGGGAACGGTCCAGTCGAGAGTGATGTTCGAGAACGGAGCCTGAGTACCCCAACGAGAAGGAGTATTAACACCGTAAACGAAGGATTCGATGCACTTCTTAACCTGATCATAGGAAAGGTTATCAACCTTAACGAACGGAGCAAGATAGGTATCGAAGGAGGAGAATGCCTGAGCGCCTGCCCATTCATTCTGCATGATTCCAAGGAAGTTAACCATCTGGTTGCAGAGGGTTGCAAGGTGGCTTGCGGGAGCAGAGGTAATCTTGCCCGAAACGCCGCCGAGACCTTCCTGAATTAACTGCTTTAAGGACCAACCTGCGCAGTAACCGGTTAACATCGAAAGGTCATGGAGGTGCATATCGCCGTTTCTGTGAGCTGCAGCGATTTCCTCATCATAGATTTCCGAAAGCCAGTAGTTTGCGGTGATTGCGCCCGAGTTGGAAAGGATAAGTCCGCCTACCGAATAGGTAACGGTGGAGTTCTCCTTAACGCGCCAGTCGGTGATGTTAACATAGCTGTTAACAATCTCTTTATAATCAAGGAAGGTTCCCTTGATATTGCGGATCTTCTCGCGCTGTTTACGATAAAGGATGTATGCCTTTGCAACATCATCGTAGCCCGCCTTAATAAGAACGGTTTCAACGCTATCCTGAACCTTTTCAACGGCAATCTTGCCATCTTCAATCTGCGGTTCATAATCTGCAGTTACCTTGAGCGCAAGGAAATCGATGATATCCTTATTATATTCGCGCTCGCAAGCCTCAAATGCTTTTTCGATAGCTGCGCCAATTTTGCTGAGGTCAAAATCTACTACTTTTCCATCTCTTTTAACAATTTGATACATATTCAGTCCCTCTCTTTTCTTATATTTTCGTGCCTATAAAGAATACCATATACTGTGCTAAACTGTCAAGTTACAAACTATATCTTGTGTTCACACACCGCGCAATTCTACATTTTCGACAATTTGCGACGCACTTTCTTGTAACTCTTTCATAAATTCCTTAGAATGGGCCGAAAAACCGCCCTCTATGGTGTCGCCCGAATCAACAAAGCCTTGCAAAAACCATTTTTTCTGCGGAGCAATCATTCGCGCCGCCGAAAGGATTGATTCCCTGCTATGCAGCTCCGAAACGACCGTTGTTCGAAGCTCGTATTCTATCCCGCTGTTTCGCAGAATTTCGATACTCTCCTTTATCGGGGAGATATCGAAGTTTTCGATGCCAACGGTTTTTCCGTATTCTTCGGGGGAATTCTTGATATCCATCGCAACATAATCAACAAGTCCCTTTTCGATTATCTCGCGAAGCTTATCGGGGAAGCATCCGTTTGTATCAACCTTGATAAGCATTCCCGATTGCTTTACCTTTGCCAAAAAATCGGCTATATCGGGCTGTAAGAGCGGCTCGCCTCCGGTGATACAAACGCCATCAAGCATCCCCGCCCTTTTATTTATATAGGTAAGGACCTCGTTTTCATCAATTCGGTCCTCCGCCTCCGGATGGGTAACCAGCCGCGCATTATGGCAAAAGGGACAGCGAAGATTGCAGCCTGCGGTAAAAACCGTACACGCGATTTTTCCCGGAAAATCAAGAACCGTCATCTTTTGGAGTCCGTGGATTATCATTTCTCAACCCCCTTCATACACTATATATTGTTACGGCTTGATTATTCTACCACAAACATTGGTATTATACAAGGGATATTTCGCTTTTTCCAAAATTTTATGGGAAATAAAAAATTTTTTCGCGTTTTAGTTTCGTTTTGTGCAAAAAGTTTTGTTTTGTCTATTTACTTTTTTATATCTCGGTGCTATACTGCGGGCAAAGGAGGAGATACTATGGTAACTCTAAAAGCAGATATGAATGCCCCCGCACAGGAAGACTACTTGGGTCTCGGCGCCGTTTATCACGGATTCGCAGGAATGCCCGATGACGCAGGCCGCGTTTACACCGAGGAGCAATGCATATTAGAGGCAAAGCGCGCCGCTGATATGCGCCTTAAGGTTGCACGCAGCTATTATTCCTGGTATGCATGGGATAAGGATACAAACACCTGGGATTGGGATAACGAGAGAATGACCGTTTTCTATCGCTGGCTCGCCCGCTTAAAGGAAGCAAACATCACCGTTGCTCTTAATACAGGTTGGTGGAACATCGGCGACCTTATGGGTAACTACCATGCAGGTCCCTGCCCCTTCTATGTAGAAGGCGATTGGGATAAAACCATCCAAAACTATGCCGATTGGGTTTCTGCCAACGTTGAGGAAATCATAATAAAGCGCGGATTCACCAATGTTAAATATTTCCTGCTCTTCACCGAGCCGAACGAATGCCCCCTAAAGGAATTCCCGAACGAAGAGGTTAGAAAAAACTACCGCGAAGCTTGGTATAAATCTGCCAAAGCCGCCCATGATACCCTCGTTCGCAACGGTCTTCGCGATAAGATTAAGCTCCTCGGACCGCAGGAGGGTCAGGCAAACCGCCCCTGGATGACCGAATATGCCCTTTCGATGGGCTGCGGCGAATGGCTCGATGGCATCTCGGCACACAACTATCTTCAGTTTAATAATGTTCCCCGCTCGGATGTTCATTCGGGCATGAAAGCCATCATCTTCCCGATGGCGGGCGCTCGCGCTCAGCAGGATGTAGTGTTAAAGCCCAATACCGAATATACTGCCTCGATTTGGCTAAAATCCAAGGCAAATGTTCCGGTTTCGGATGATGCATCGGTTCTCTTTGGTATCTTCACCAAGGGAAGCTTCAACCATTACTTTACCGCTTACTGCGATGACCGCGACAAGCTCTATACCCTTAATGTTCCTGCCGCCGAAATCGAAAACGATTGGAAGGAATTTAAGTTCACCTTTAATTCGGGCGAGGGCGGACCCTTAACCGCCTGCGTTTATTCCAACATGAAGCGCGCCGATGGCAAGAAGGATTCGCTTTGGAATGGTCTTCCCTTCCTGCTCGCAAACGGACTCTCGCTCTTTATCGATGACTTCTCGCTCCGCGAGACCGAGAGCGGCAAAGAGATGCTAAAGGATGTCAGCTTCGAATGCGCCAACCATTGGTATGCTCTTTGGTCCCGCTATCTCTGCATTGATGCATATGAGTGCTGGCTCGGAATGGAAAAGGATGTTATCCGCATTCTCCCCGATAACCAAAAGCATAACTATTGGCATGATGAATATAATGTTACCTTCGACCAAAAGAACGATCCCGAACACGGCGTTTGGCTCGCACTCGGTCAGGTAGCGCAGATGAACGGCGGCGGAAAATGCTCGCTTATGTGGACCCTTTTCGACCAGCAATGGCCTAATAACCACACCAACTCCCCCGATGCCTTCGAAGATGGCGTTCATGTTCACGGACTCATGCCCGTTCTCTTTAAATCCAATGTTCCGCATCCCGCCTATTATGCTTGGGGTCTCGTTTCCCGCTATACAGGCGGCGAAGGCACCAAGACCTATGAGGGCATCAACCTATCGGACAGCAAGGTTGCAATGAATCTCAATGCGCTTCCCGATGGCAACTATACCATAACCGTTGTTAACTATGGCAAAACCGCCGAGGATGTTTCGCTCAAGTTCAATACCTGCTTCTCGCGCGATTTCAACCGCCATACCTATGATAGCGCAAACATAGTTCCCGATGAAACCGCAACCCTCCCGGGCATCGATAAGGTGTTCTCGGATGTCACCGATACCATCGAGGATACATTAGCCCCCATGAGTGTTGCCGTTTATACAACCATGAAGGACTAAGGAGAAGTTTTTATGATTAAACTAACCGCCAATATGCACAACCCTGTGCAAGAAAACTTTTTAGGTCTCGGCGCCGTTTACCACGGCCACGCGGGCCAGCCCGATGAATGCGGCCGCGTTTACACCGAGGAGCAATGCATATTAGAGGCCAAGCGCGCCACCGATATGCGCCTTAAAATCGCCCGCACATTCTATACTTGGTATGCCTATGATTTCGAGCGCGGAGTTTGGGATTGGGATAACGAGCGCTGCCAGGCCTTTTATCGCTGGCTGCAGCGTATGAAGGATGCGGGTATCTCGGTAGCACTTAATACCGGCTACTCGAATGTTGGCGAGCTGCAGGGCGACCATTGGCAGGGTCCTTGCCCCTATAAGGTTGAGGGCGATTGGGATGCAACCGTTGCGAATTATGCAAAATGGGTTAGCGAAACCTATTATCAGCTTGTAGTAAAACGCGGCTTTACCAATGTTAAATATTTCCTGCTCTTCACAGAGCCGAACGAGCGCAGCTATCCCACCCTTCCCTATGAGGGTGCGGACTACCGCCACCTTTGGTATCAATGCGCCCGCGCGGCACATGAGCAGCTCGTAAAGGATGGCTACCGCGATAATATTAAGCTTATCGGACCGCAGGAAGGCATAAACTATCATCCTTGGATGACCGAATGGGCATTCCACGAGATGGATTGCGCCGATTTCCTTGATGGCGGAAGCCTTCATAGCTATCTCGAAAATGTTATCGAAGATCCTTCGCTTTATCACAGCGGAAACCAATCTATCGTTATGGCCCGCGATGATTCAACCATCCAGCAGGTAGTAACCTTAAAGAAAAATACCGATTATACCCTATCCGTTTGGCTTCGCGATAATTTTGCCACCGAAGTAACCGAGGATAGCTCGGTTGTTTTCGGTGTTTGCAATAAGGGAAGCTTTTACCGCTATTTCCGCGATTATAGCTTTATTTCGGATGCGGTAGCAAAACGCGAGGTAAAGCCCTGCGAGCTTTCGAAGGAATGGAAGAAGTTCGATCTTACCTTTAATTCGGGCGATAACGAAGAGCTTCAGGTTGCCATCTGGTCGCAGGTTCGCCGCGCCGATGGTGTTAAAAACGCCTATTGGCTCGACCCCATTGAAACCAAAATCTTCAAAGAGGGCGCCGCAATTATCGTTGACGACTGCACCCTTTATGAAAACGGCAGCGAGGAGCAGCTGCTCCAAGATCCCGGTTTTGAAACCGTCAACTACTGGTATGGTCTTCAGATCAGAGCCATCGGCAACAATGCTTATGTCCGTTGGTGCAACTATGAAAAGGATGCTATCCGTGCGCTGCCCGAAAAACTAAAGAGCAACTATTGGCACGATGAATACAACTCCCATAACCCGAATATTCATCGCGATCATTATCAGCATGGTGTTTATTTAGCACTCGGAACGGTTGCTATGATGAACTGCGGTCAGCAGACCTCGCTTATGTGGACACTCTTCGACCAGCAGTGGCCCAACGACCATAACGATAACCACAAGTGTGCAGGCGATGGATTCTATGATGGCGACCATCGACATGGTCTCATGCCCAACCTCCGCCGAACCGATATCCCCGGCGATGTTCCCTATCATTCCTACTATTTCTGGGGAATGATTTCCCGCTATACCGGCGGCGAAGGAACCAAATGCTACACAGGTATCAACCATTCGGATAAAAAGGTTGAGATGAACATAAACGAGCTCCCCGATGGAAACTATACCATAACCGTTGTTAACTATGGTGATACCGAAGAGGATATCTCGCTCGAGTTTAACACCTATTTCGGCAAAACCTTCTATCGCCATCTCGCAGATAGCGAAAAGATTGTTCCCGATAACAGCGCAACCCTCCCGGGCATCGATAAAGTCTTCTCGGATGTTTCTTCTACCATCCGCGATACCCTCCCGCCCATGAGCGCCGCAGTTTACACTACAATGAACGACTAATATTAAAAAACCAAGGCCTCTCGAAAGAGAGGTCTTGTTTAAAAGAGGGATATTATGATAACTCTTACCGCCGATATGAATTCCCCCGCGCAGGAGAACTTTTTAGGGCTCGGCGCGGTTTACCACGGCTTTGCAGGTCAGCCCGATGATGCCGGCAGAGTTTATAGCACGGAGCAAATGGAAACCGAGTTTTCCCGCGTTCGCGATATGCGCGTTAAGATTGTTCGAACCTATTACAATTGGTATCCCTGGGATAAAGAAACGGGTGAATGGAACTGGGAAAACGAGCGCTGCAAAGCCTTTTATAACTGGTGCAGCGAAATGCAAAAGGCGGGTGTTACCATTGCTATAAATGTTGGCTGGACCAATGTTGGCGAGCTGCAGGGCGACCATTGGCAGGGCTTTTGCCCCCTAAAGGCTCCGGGCGACTGGGATGCTACTGTTAAAAACTACGCCAAATGGGTTAGCGATACTTTTTATCAGTTGGTTATAAAGCGCGGATTTACCAACATTAAATATTTCCTTATCTTCACCGAGCCCAACGAGCGAAGCTACCCCTCGCTTCCCTATGAGGGCGCCGACTACCGCGAGCTTTGGCTACAGTGCGCCCGCGCGGCACATGAGCAGCTACTTCGCGATGGCTACCGCGATAAAATTAAGCTCTTAGGCCCGCAGGAGGGGCTTGCTTTCCACCCTTGGCTTAACGAATGGGTTTGGAACGAAAAGCACTGTGAGGAATTCCTCGATGGCGGCTCAATGCACAACTATCTTCTCTTCCCCGAGGTGCCGCCCGATGATGTTCATTCGGGTAAAAAGTCCATCCTAATTCCCCACGGATATGCCCAAATTCAGCAACCCATAAGGCTAAAACCCAACACAAACTATACAGCAAGCGTTTGGCTTAAATCCAAAATTTCGGCAGCAACCAAGGGTAACAGCCGAGTTATGTTCGGTGCCTTTGGTAAAGGCTCGCTCTATCATTATTTTAACCACTACTGCGAACCGCAGGACAGCGTTTTCACAATGGAGATTCCGCAAAGCGAGCTCTCCCGCGATGAATGGCGCCGCTTCGAATTCAAATTTAATTCGGGTGAGCACACGGCGCTTAACGCCTGCGTTTATTCGATTATTAACCGCCTCGATGGCAGGGTTGACCGCACCTGGTTTTATAACGGCGGGCTCTCGCCCCTTTATGCCGATGGCGCGGCAATTCTTTGCGATGATTTTTCCATAAAGGATGAAAACGGCGCGGAGATAGTTGAAGATTCAAGCTTTGAATCGGCAACAAAGTGGTACACCTTCCGCTGCAAGCCGCTTTGCGCAGACGCCTACACCACATGGCTCGACTATGAGCGTGATGCAATTGCTATCTTGCCTAAAAAACTCAAAACCGAATATTGGCACGATGAATATAATTCTTTCGCGGGCTCATTTCATAAAGGCCGTTATGGAAAAGAGCACGGCATTTGGCTTTCGCTCGGTCAGGTTGCTTTAATGAACGGTGGCGGAAAATGCTCATTCCTTTGGGCGCTTTTCGACCAACAATGGCCCAACGACCACCGCACTACCGGTGATGCCTTCTTCGATGGTGAGCATCGCTGGGGACTTATGCCCAACTTGATGCGCGGACTATACGCCCCATACCCCGCCTACTACGCATGGGGAATGGTTAGCCGCTACACCGGCGGCGAGGGCACCAAAACCTACGAGGCAATAAACCATTCCGCCGTAAAGGGTGCAATGAACATAAACCAGCTACTTGATGCAAGCTATACCATAACGGTTGTTAACTATAGCCAAAAGAAGCAGGATGTTTGCCTCGAATTCAACACCCATTTTGGCAAAAACTTTTATCGCCACCGCTATATAGCGAGCGAAATCGTGCCCGATGATAGCGCAACCCTCCCCGGCATCGACAAGGTGTTCCCCGATGTTGATTCATCAATAAAGGATACCCTCCCGCCCATGAGCGTCGCAGTTTATACAACGCTTAACGACTAAATTAAAAAACCCTTGTCATTCGACAAGGGTTTTCTTTTTTTATTTTTCCTCTTCGGCGCCTTTAAGGTCGCGAAGGTCATAGGGGGTTTCCTGATAAACAAAATAGTTAAGCCAGTTGCTGTATAAAAGGTTTGCGCAGCTGCGCCAATTAACTATCGGAGCATTATCGGGATTGTTATCGGGATAATAATTCTTGGGCATATCGATCGGGAGCCCTTTAGATAGATCGCGCTTATACTCGGCATCGAGCGATAGGGCATCGTATTCCGAATGACCGGTTATAAATATCTGGCGACCCTTCTTTGCGGCAACGGCATAAACGCCCGCCTCTTTTGAAGAAGAAAGAATTTTTAGCTCGGGAACGGCCTCGATATCCTCGCGCAAAACGGTTGTATGGCGCGAATGCGGAACCGAGAACTTATCATCAGAGCCGCGGAAAAGCATAGAGTTTTTATAATCAAGAGTATGCTCGAAGATGCCAAACATCTTTTTGGGGAGCGGCTTTTTATCTATACCATAATGGTAATAAAGTCCTGCTTGAGCGCCCCAGCAGATATGGAAGGTGCTCTGAACATGGGTTTTGCTCCATTCCATTATTTCGCAGAGCTCTTTCCAATAAGTAACCTCTTCAAAAGGCAGATGCTCAACCGGTGCTCCGGTTATGATAAGACCATCGAAGTTCTCATCCTTAACATCATCAAAGGTTTTATAGAAAGCTAACAAATGCTCTTTCGAAACATTTTGGGATTCATGGGTTTTGGTATGAATCAGCTCGAGCTCAACCTGAAGCGGAGTATTGCCGAGAAGTCGCGAAAGCTGGGTCTCGGTTTCAATCTTTTTGGGCATAAGGTTAAGAAGAAGGATGCGAAGCGGGCGAATCTCTTGAATTAGCGCGCGGGTCTCCTTCATAACGAATATGTTTTCGGATAAAAGAACATTTTCGGCGGGAAGGCCGTTCGGGATTTTGATGGGCATTCTCCCACCTCCTTTAAAATTTAGAAATCAAGAGCCTGCTCGATATCGGCAATAAGATCGTCGGCGCTCTCGATACCGCAAGAATAGCGAACCAAATCGGGAGCAACTCCTGCTGCCTCGAGTTCGGCATCGGAAAGCTGTCTATGGGTTGCGTTTGCGGGATG
>JAZOXC010000071.1:0-20029 GCA_045659535.1 Acutalibacteraceae bacterium | reverse complement strand
TTGATGTTTTTTCCGTTTTCACTCACATAATGTTCACAAAATTGATTATTTGTAAGAAACCTATTGAAATTACCTGTTTTTTTCTGTATAATATTAGTATTTTCGTTTTTCTCGGTGCCTGCCCCCGCCTATAAACCCTCGGATTTCGAGGTTAGGGCAGAGGGGGCAATGCTCGCGAGCCTTGATACAGGCGATATTTTATATTCGAAAAATGCAGATAAGCGCCTTTATCCCGCCTCGCTAACCAAGATTATGACCGCGCTTATGGTTTTGGAGAATACCGAACACCTCGAAAAAGAAATAATAACGGTTAGTTATAGCGCAATCCATAGTCTCGATGGAACCGGCTCCTCGATGGGCGGACTTATCGAGGGCGAGCAGATAACAGCCCGCCAGGCGCTTTATATGCTTATGGTTAAATCGGCAAACGAATGCGCAAATGCCGTTGCCGAGCATTATGCGGGCTCAATCCCTGCCTTCATTGAAATGATGAACGAGCGAGCTGCTGAGCTTGGCATGAATAATACCCATTATGTAAATGCCCACGGACTGCACGACTCTAACCACTATACAACCGTTGCCGATATGTATATCCTTGTGAAACACGCGCTTTCTTTCCCCGTTTTCAAGGAGGTAACCTCAACCGTTCGCTATGAGATGGCGGCAACCAATAAATCCGAGGGCCGACTTTTGGCAACAACCGTGTTTTTGCAGGATAGGCATAATGCTGCATCCCCCTCGTATTATTATCCATATGCCAGCGGAATTAAAACCGGCTATACCGATGAGGCGGGTCGCTGCCTTATAAGCACCGCATCCAAGGGCGGATATAATTATCTTTGCATTTTAATGAAGAGCACCGTTCGAAACGAAAACGGAGCAATGGTTCGCTATGAATTCGGCGATACCCAAAAGCTTTATAACTGGGCTTTTGATAATTTCGAGTATAAAACCGTTGTTGCCGAGGGTGCCCCGGTTGCTGAGGCGAAGGTAAATCTTTGCTGGCAGCAGGATTATGTTTCGCTTTATTTAGAGGGTGGACTTTCGGCGATACTGCCAAAAGAAGCCGATTCCTCAACCGTTCGCAAGGATGTAACCTTGTATCAAGAGTCCTTCGATGCCCCGATTGTTAAGGGTCAGGTAATGGGAACTGTTGAGATTTCCTATGCGGGCGAGGTTTTGGGAACCGTAAACCTCGTTGCGGGCGAAAGCTTAAAGGCAAACTTTTTCCTAAAACTTAAGCGCTCTATTAGCAACGCGCTAACCTCAAATGTGTTTGTAGCAATCGTTGTTATCATCGTGCTTGCTATTTTATCCTTTATTTTAACCGTTATATTTATGAACCGAAAGCGCAAATCCCGCCGCGGAAAATACCGCCCCTATAAAAAGCGCTAAAATACATCCCCGATACTTGAAGTCGGCTGCGAAAAGGAGTAAACTGTATGTATATTAAAAAAGGAGGTATCGACATGCACGAAAAGCAGAGTATATGGAAGAAAAATCTTCCCTATATGCTTATTTTCCCCGTTGTCGTTTTCTATTATGAGTTGATTTTCCATGTGGCAACGGTAGGAAGCTTGTTTGATATGAGCCTTCTTTATATGCTTATGTTCTCGATTTCGTTTGGTGCTATCGGCTACCTTTTAACCTCGATTTTCAAAAAAGCAAAAACAAACTACATAATAGCCGCGGTGATAATGGCTTTAACCGCTCTTGTTTATCTTATCTTCTACTTTGTTTATAAGCAGTTTAAGATTGTTTATGATATAAATACAGTTTTAGGCGGCAGCGGCGAGGATCTCGGAACCTTTAGCTATGATATTATTCAACTAATATTTAGCTTCGATGGTATTTTAAAGATTCTCCTTTATTTCGCTCCGGTTGCCCTTTTCCTTATTTTTGGCAAAACCTCTCCTCGCACCTTTAAGCCCAAAACCGCAAACAAATGGCTCCGCATAGCCGCCGCATCTGTTATGGTGGTTTGCTATCTCTTCGGTCTTTTGTTTGTTAAGGTAGGCCCCCATGCAAACCTTTATGATAAGGAATACGAGTTTAATATGGCGGTTGGAAAGTATGGACTTTTAACCGGCCTTCGCCTCGATATTAGCAATATGATGTTTGGCGGTTCCTATGGCGGTTTCGAAACCGAACCGACCGATACCCCGATAGATGACCCGGACGAACCGATTGTATATGGCGAGAATGTGTTAGAACTCGATTTTTCCAAACCCGCAGGCAGCGCAATCAAAGAACTAAACGAATATGTTGCCTCGCTAACCCCCTCGAAGAAGAACGAATATACAGGTCTTTTTGAGGGCAAAAACCTTATTATGATAAGCGCCGAGGCTTTTTCGGCCGAGGTTATCGACCCCGAACTAACCCCAACCCTTTATCGCCTTGCAACCAAGGGTATTAACTTTACCGATTATTATCAGCCCGCCAGCGCGGGAACAACAGGCGGCGAATACCAAAACATCTTTGGCATGATGCCTACCGCAGGCGGCAAATCCTTTAAGAATACCGCAAACAACCTAAACTATTTCACTATGGGAAGCCAGCTCGACCGACTCGGTTACTACGGCAAGGCATACCATAACAATTCCTATACTTATTATCAGCGCAACGAAACCCATATTAATCTCGGCTATTCGGATGGATTTATGGGTTATGGCAATGGTATGGAGCAGTATGTTCAAAATCTATGGCCGCAGAGCGACCTTGAGATGATGCAGGGAACTCTTCCAACCTATATTGATAAAGAGCATTTCAATATCTATTATATGACCGTTAGTGGTCATAGCGGATATAGCCGCGGCGGCAATATGATGACCGCAAAGAACTGGGATCGAGTAAAGGATCTTCCGTATTCGGATCAGGTTAAGGGTTATATAGCGGCTAACCTTGAGCTCGAGGATGCGCTAACCTATCTTGTTTCGGCTCTCGAAGAAGCAGGCAAGGCCGATGACACCGTTATCTGTCTTTCTACCGACCATTTCCCCTATGGTCTTGATACCGAGGGAACACTCGGAAATATGCCCTACCTTTCGGAGCTCTATGGCTATAGTGTTAATAACATCTTCCAGCGCGACCATTCGGATTTAATCCTTTGGTGTGGAAGCCTCGAGGATGAGGAGCCTATCATTGTTTCGGAGCCAACCTTCAGCCTTGATATTCTCCCAACCCTTTCGAACCTTTTTGGTCTTCCGTTTGATTCCCGACTCATGCCGGGTCGCGATGTTTTCTCGGATGCCGAGGCAATAGTATTCAATACAAGCTATGGCTGGAAAACAAGCCTTGGAACCTATAATTCCTCGAGCGGAAAGTTCACTCCCGTGAACGATGAGGTTGAAATCCCCGAGGATTATGTTGAGCGCATAAAGAAGATTGTTCGCAATAAAATGCGCTATTGCTCGGGCGTTCTCGATAACGATTATTATAGATATCTGTTTGGATAAAATAAAAACCCGATGGATTTTCCATCGGGTTTTGTTTTTTATACCTTTTCGTAAACCTTAACGATTTCGCCGATTATCATAAAGTGGCGGTCATCGGCGGGGTAGAGCTCCTTGCATTCGCCGAGGGTAAAGCCTTCGGGCTGGAGCCTGCCCTTATAGCGCTTTTTGCAAACAATAACAAGTCGCGCCTCATCGAAATAAACCGTTTCGTCCGAGAAAACGGGGGTTAGCCCTGCGGTTTCGGCCTTGTTTATATCTCTGCCCGACATTTTTCCGCAAATCGCATGGATATCCTTGCGATCCTCGCCATAGAACGAGAGGGTGAAATAATCGTTTTTATCAACAAATTCCATTGTATAGCGCTGCGGGCGGATTGCGATAACAACCGAATCCTTATGCCATATCTCGCCTAAAAAGCCCCAACTGGCGGTCATCATATTAAAGCCTTCTTCGCTGCCTGCGGAGATAAGCATCCATTCCTCATCTATCATTTTTATAGGGTTGCCCTTGATATCTTTGGGCGATATTTCTCTAAACATAGTTTCCCTCCATCTTTTCTTTATATTTAATTATACTATGCCGAACCCTAAAAATCCACTCAAAAATGCCGAACACAAAAAGTGCTCGGCATTGGTTTTAAAGTTGGGATATTATGCTGTTGTAATCGGCTTCCGAAAGCTGGGCATAATAACCGTTGCCGATAAAGGCAACATCATCAAATGCCAAGATTTTGGATTGCTGACCATATGTAAAGTTCACAACACAGTTACATCCGTTAGCACGGGCGGTTGCTGCCATCTGCGCCTTGAGGTCGTTAAGGTTTTTGAGCTGAGCGCCCAAACCGCTCAGTTTGGTTTCGGCCGAAAAGCGTTTAACAGCTCGGGGATGGTCGCCCTCGATGAAGATTACGCCATAATATGAAGTTACAAAAGCCATAAATTAAACCTCTCTCTCAAGCACAGTTATAAACTCCTGACGGGCAGCGCCAAAACCCGAAGCAATATCGGCGGTAGCGCAGCCAATAACGCGCCAGCCTTGGTCGGCATATGCGTTCATTGCTTGCTCGAGGGTTAGCGGGTCGAACTTGCCCGAGAACCATTTATCCTTCTGCGAAAGAACTTTATACTGATAACGCTTCGAGGATACTGCCGAAGCGGTATTGGTTCCAAAATCAAAGTTAACTCCCTGGCTGTTGGTGGAAGCGGCGGCAGGATCGCTGTAGGTTGCCTGGGGGATAGGGGCGATCGGAACTCCGCAGTTTCCGCAAACTTGTGCATTATCGGCGAGCATAGCGCCGCAATTTCCGCAATACATCATAAAAAATTCCTCCGTTTATTTTGTCGAAAAAGGGAATACCCCTATGGAAAAATTTTATAACGGAACTCGAATTTTGTCAATCAATAATATTTAAAATCGATATTGGATTTTGATTTTAAAACAGCGAGATATTTTTTGCATTCTTCCTTTGCCTCATCGAGCGAAAGACAAAGGTAGTTTCCGCATTCCTCGCGTGTGTTTCCAAAAATTTCTCCCTCATGCGAAATGGTTTTTTCAAGCGCATCAATAAGCGCCGCCAAAACGGTTTTAGGCTCCTCATCGCGGGTTAAAAGATAAAAGCCTGTTCGGCAACCCATTGGTCCAAAATATATAACCTTGCCGCCTATCGGTCCGTTTCGAAGATAGGTTGCGAGCATATGCTCAACCGAATGCATGGCAATATCCGATAGATATTCGCCACCGTTTGGTCTATGGGTTCTAAGGTCGAAGGTTGTTATATCTCCATCGATTCGGGAGATATAAATGCCCTTATCAATCTTATCGTGGTCAACCGAAAAACTTGCGATTTTGTTTATATCTTTTTCCATTATTAAAACCTCGCTTTGCCTTTGAAAATATAATACTAAAACTAAAAGCCGCAGTCAAGCCAATACTAAAAAATCGGTAATTCTCGCAAATCTTTACAATATAAATCTTGGGGATTGAAAAAGAAGGAGGGTTATTGTAAAAT
The DNA here is from genome assembly GCA_045659535.1 of Acutalibacteraceae bacterium. Lineage (GTDB taxonomy): Bacteria > Bacillota > Clostridia > Oscillospirales > Acutalibacteraceae > SIG589. The sequence continues at coordinate 14,566 of JAZOXC010000071.1, read as the reverse complement.
AAATGCAACAAACGAAAGAGAGGTAGTTTTTATGAATATTCCTCGTTCCGAATACCCGCGCCCTCAAATGGTTAGAGAAAATTGGCTAAACCTTAACGGCGAATGGGATTTTGCCATCGATAATGACCGCGAGGGTATAGAAAAAGGCTATGCTGCCGCCTGCGGTTTTGATATGAAAATAACCGTTCCTTTCTGCCCCGAGAGCAGATTATCCGGTCTCGAGCTCAAGGATTTTATGAACGGCGTTTGGTATACAAGAACAGTAACCCTTCCCGATGGTTGGATGGCAGATGGTCGCCGAACCTTTATAAATATCGGCGCCTGCGACTACATAACCCGCGTTTTCATAAACGGAAACGAGGCGGGAATGCATCGCGGCGGATATGTTTCCTTCTCTTTTGATATAACCGATTATTTGTTTTCGGGTGAAAACCGCATAACTATTTATGCCGAGGATGATACAAAGAGCGACTCGGTCCCCTCGGGCAAGCAATCAAACCGCGAAAACTCCTATGGCTGCTTCTATACAAGAACAACCGGCATTTGGCAAACTGTTTGGCTCGAGAACACTCCGAAAACCTATATTAAGAGCTTTAGGCTAACCCCATCGGTTGCCGATACCGCCCTTAATATCGAAATTAAAACCGCCGCAGCCGAGGGCAAAACCCTTAAAACAACCATTTATTATGATGGCGAAATCATGGGTGCCGATGAGCGCGAAATCGCTTGGGATAATGCGCGTTTTAGCATCCCGCTATCCGAAGAATATCTTTGGGATATCGATTCGCCCTGCCTTTATGATATCGTTTTCGAGCTCGGCGATGATAGAGTCGAGAGCTATTTTGGTCTGCGCGATATCGCTTTTTGCGATGGCAAAATGCTTTTAAACGGTCGCCCCGTTTTCCAGCGCCTTATTCTCGACCAGGGCTTTTATCCCGATGGAATCTATACCGCTCCCTCGGATGATGAGCTTATAGCCGATATAACCCGAAGCATGGATATGGGCTATAATGGCGCCCGATTGCATGAAAAGATTTTCGAGGAACGCTTTTTATATCATGCCGACCGACTCGGCTATCTTGTTTGGGGCGAATACCCGAATTGGGGTCTTAATGTTGCTATCGAATCGGCATATAAAAACATGGTTCCCGAATGGCTCGAGGAACTAAATAGGGATTATAACCATCCTGCTATAATCGGTTGGTGCCCCTTAAACGAAACCCAGCGCGATATCGATCCCGAGTTTGTTCGCTTTATTTATAACCTAACTAAATCCTATGACCCAACCCGCCTTTTCATCGATAATTCCGGCTGGGTTCATATAGCGGGAACATATGATATATATGATGTTCACGATTATTTAGGCGACCCCCTAAAATTCCGCGAGAAATATTGGGCTCTAACCGAAGGCAAGCCCGCCGAATGTATGCTCGATAATGATGAGGGCAGCCGCGTTATAGGTGAGTGTGATGAAACAACCTTTGTCAGTGAGTTTGGTGGAGCGCGATTTGTTCTCGATGCGGATAACGGTGGAGATAACTGGGGCTACGGCTCGCAGGTTAAGGATATTGAGGACTTTATAGACCGTTATAAGGGTCTTATTGATGCTCTGCTCGATAACCCGAAGATTTCGGCCTTCTGCTATACTCAGTTAACCGATGTTGAGCAGGAGATGAATGGTCTTTATACCTACGACCGCCGAGCAAAATTCCCGGTAGAGCGCATAAAGGAAATAACCTCTCGCACAGCAGCAATCGAAAAATAATCCCGAATGTCCGACCTTTTTAGGGGTCGGACATTTTTATTTAAAAAAACACTTGTATTATTGAATAAAAGAGAGTATAATGTTTTGGTAAAAAATGAATATGTTTGTATGAAGCTTGCAGGAAATGTCGAAAGGCGCCGAAGGAGTAACGCTCTCAGGTTTCCCAACATGGGATGAGGACTGTAAGCCGACAAAACTTTGGAGAATCCCATTTAGTTGGGTGCCGAAGGTGCAAGGCGCTATCGCGCTTAATCTCTCAGGCAAAAGGACAAAGTCGAAAACTTTTTCTTTTGGAGATATTATGCGGGTCGCTTTGTGCGATCCGTTTTTTTATTATTTTGCGGTATTTCGCATTAAATTTTTAGGAGGAAAACTATGCAAGCATTTTTAAACAAAGTTGCAAACATAAACGGCGAAATAAACGGCGTCGTTTGGGGTATTTTTGGTCTTGTGCTGCTTATCGGCACAGGTATCCTCGTAACCTTTGCAACAAAGGTGTTCCAAATTTCACACATTGGCCATTGGTGGAAAAATACCATTGGCAGCCTTTTCAAAAAGGATGTAATCGCTCACACAAAGGAAAAGGGAACCATCTCTCCCTTCCAGGCTCTTTGTACCGCTCTTGCCGCTACCCTTGGTACCGGTAATATCGCCGGAGTGGCTGCCGCCATTTGTATCGGTGGTGCCGGTGCGGTTTTCTGGATGTGGGTTGCTGCATTCTTCGGAATGATGACCAACTTCGCAGAAAATGTTTTAGGTATCTATTTCCGCCGCAAGAATTCCGAAGGCGAATGGTCGGGCGGCGCTATGTATTACCTCAATGATGGTCTCGGCAAAAAGAAGGGCTGCAAATGGATCGGTAAGGTTTTGGCCGTTCTTTTCTGTATCTTCACAATGCTCGCATCCTTCGGTATCGGAAGCATGGGTCAGGTTAACAAAATCGTTGCCAATGTTTCGGCCGCATTCAATGTTGAGTCCTTGGCTTCCGTAGAGGTTATGGGAGGCGTTTCGCTTTATAATCTTATCATCGGTCTTGTTATCATGGCTCTCACCGCTCTTATCACCCTCGGCGGTCTTAAGAGAATCGCAAACGTTGCCGAAAAGATCGTTCCTGTGATGGTTGTTCTTTTCATCGCAGGCAGCCTTGTTGTTATCGGTGTTAACTATGATGCAATCATTCCCGCCTTCAAGGCAATCTTCGTTCATGCATTTAAACCCGCTGCAGTTGCAGGTGGTGGTATCGGTGCTATCATTGTTGCTATGACCAACGGCTTCAAGCGCGGCGTTTTCTCGAACGAAGCAGGTCTTGGTTCTTCGGTTATGGTTCACTCTAACTCAAGCGTTAAGGAACCCGTTAAGCAGGGTATGTGGGGTATCTTCGAGGTATTCGCTGATACTATGGTTGTTTGCACTATGACCGCTCTTGTTATCCTAACCTCCGGTGTTGTTGACTATAACAGCTCTATGGAGCATGTTGAATCTGCAACCCTCGTTGGTGATGCATTCAATACCGTATTCGGCTTTGGCGGCTTCGGCGCTAAGTTTATTGCTATTGCCATGTTCCTCTTCGCCTTCACAACCGTTCTCGGTTGGTCGCATTACGGCTCGAAGGCTTGGGAATATCTCTTTGGCGCAAAGACCACCTTCATCTTCCGTATAATCCATGTTATTACCGTTATCTTCGGTGCAATTCTTACCTCTTCGCTTGCTTGGGATATCTCCGATACCTTCAATGGTCTCATGATGGTACCCAACCTTATTGCCGTAGTAGTTCTGTTCCCGCTCGTTGTTAAGATAACAAGCAACTACATAAAGCGCAAGATAAAGGGCAAGGAAATCGAGCCTGTGCTCTCCTATGATCCCAAAATCCAAGCTGAAATGGCATCAAATTTAGATGACTAATTAAAAAACAAAAACACCCTGCCGTGCGGCAGGGTGTTTTGTTATTGTTATTATTCAGCTCTTAAATTATCGTAGAGTGCGGGGTCGGTCCAATCCTTAACAATCATGTTGGTACCGAGGGTTTCGTGGATCTTGCGCTGTGCATCAGCGTTATCATCGAGGCGGCTAACGCATAGAGCGCCAAGCTCAACACCTGCGAAAATCTCGCTTCTTCCATCGCCAACAACAAGTATGTTTTCGGCCTTGAGACCGAGCTTTTTAATGAGGTTTTCCATAACAACATTTTTAGGAATCTTCTCGGTCCAGGTCGAGCCGTAGATATCGGCCATCATCTCATCGGGACCAAAGCGGTAGCCGAGGGTTTCAACCTCCTCATACATACCCATTCCTTTTTCAACAACAGCACCGGTAACAAAATAGTTTTCAACGCCGTTATCCTTGAGGAACTTCATCCATTCAAAAGAGCCTGCAACGCGGAAGCGCTCGGGATCGGTTTTTGCAACCTCGAGGTTTTTATCACGGCAGTAGCCGTTTAGAACCTTCTCGTAGCACTTAAAGAGGCGGGGAGCATGCTCGGATAAGAAAGCCTCGATTTCGGGAGCATCGGCGAGATCCTCAAAGATCTCTTCGCCCTTCCAAATGCGCTTTATTTTCTCGCTGTTAACCGATTTATCGCAATCAAACTTAACGGTTCCTTCCTCGATAGCGCGGCGAATCGACCATTCCATCTGGGTTAGAGCCGAAAGACCTGCCGATTCGATGCAGAAACGGTCGGTCTCGGGCAGCGGGCGGGTTCCTGCAGCCTCGATAAGGCGCTTAACATTTTCATCGCTGTCGTAATCCTCGGGAAGTCCGTTTTCGATAACATCATATAAAACAATGCTCATAACGGGGGGCCATTCGCGGATAAGAGAGTGGGTTCCGTCTATATCGTGAAACGCATGGGTAATAACGCGCTTTTCGAATTCTTTTTTAACTATGGATTTATTTTTGCTTTCTGCGATTATCATCTTGTTCCTCCAAAGGTATGAAAATTTTACCTTCTTATTCTACAACAAGAATTGATAAAAATCAACAGTTATGATAAATCCCGAAGCAGCGAAACAAGTGCATTTCCGCAAAGCTCGGCCGAATATTTCGCTTCCTCAATGGAATTCGCATCGGTGCCTATCTCGATTAGCATCGAGCCTGTGGTTAGATGCTGATTATATAGCTTGCTCGCAACCACCATCGGTCGGGCAAGGGAGGGGTAGAGGGTTTCTAACTTTTGGTGGAAAAGCAGCGCGAGGCGGAGGTTTTCGCGCCAGTTATCATAGCCCGAAACACTACCTGTTTGGCTTCCCATAACAATCATAACCTGCGCAGCCTGTTTGCCATCAATATCGGTAACAAGCTTTATTTTATCAGTTCCATCGCCCGCGAGCGCATCGCGGTGAACATCGATAACAATCTTTATGGATGGATATTTTTTAAGGTATTCCTTAACCGTTATCTTTGATCGGTCATAGCTACCCGAATAGGTTGGGTAGTCGTGCTGTGTTGTATCGTGGATAACGCCATAGCCCGCCGCCTCAACCTTTGCCGTTATAATATCGCCGATTGCCGCCATGTTTTTGCTGTTATCGGTCGAGCGCGAGGCATCGCTCGTTGTATAGTAGTCGCGTGTTTCCGAAACATAAGATTCGGTGGTGTGGGTGTGCATTATAAGAATCTGCGGCTCTTTCCCCTTGGTTATATGTATTTTAGTACCCTTGGATAGTTCCGCTTTTATATCAATTTTTGCGCCCGAGCTGTTTTTCAGATAAACGTTATTATATGATAGCGCTGCGCTTTTCGGGTTTATGGTTTTAGCGATTATCTTACCGCTAACGGTGTGGTTCTCCGAAACCGTGATACTCGGCTCCGAGGATGGAGCCTGCGGTTGTTGCACGGTCGAAGGTGGCTCGCTTTCGGGCAACGCTTCGGTTACTATCTCCTCAAGGATAACTATATCCGATGAGGTATAAAAGGTATCCGAAAAAGCGAGCGTTACCCCGCCATAGAAAACGGTAGCCGCCGATATAGCGGCCACCGTGAATAATAGTAAAAAGGCTTTCATATTCCGCATAAATTTATCACCCGATAAATTATATTCGGCAGTAGCGGGGATTATACGAGGTGGCGCAAAAAATCGCGGTCGATATTCGGCTGCAGCGAAAAATTTATCGCATCGCCGAGCAGCTCGCTTGCGCGGAGGATGAGCATATCAATCTCGCGCGGGGTTACTATAAACCCGCCATCGCCGCCAAAAACCGAGGAATCGGCAACGGTTGGAACCCCAAGCGCAATAACCGGGGTGCCGAGATTTTTTCGGTTCAGCGCGCTTCGGCGGTTGCCAACCCCCGACCCGGGCGAAATTCCCGCATCCGATAGCTGAACCGTGTTGCCGAGGTGGCTTATGTCGGCCGCCGCAAGCGCATCAACCGCGATAACCGCATCGGGCTTTATCTTATCGCAAACCGCCGCTATAACCTCGGCCGATTCAATTCCCGTTTGCCCTAAAACCCCGGGCGCAAGGGAAGAAACAGGGGATAGGGGAGAGATGCCGATTCGCTGCCAAAAATCGGCTCTTATATGCCTTGTTGCCAAAACTCGGTCGGCGGTTTTGGGTCCGAGCGCATCGGGGGTTATATCGGTGTTGCCCAGCCCTATAACCAAAACATTCGAAGCGCCGCCGAGCAGTGCCGAAAGCTCCCGCGATACCGCCGCCGCGGCATTATCAATATCCATGGCTTCGCCCGCAATATGCGGAACCTCGAGGGTGATATAGCGCCCCTTTTCCTTGCCTGTTTTTTTCGCCGCGCTATCGCTTGTGATTTCGGCCGATACCACCTTTATACCAAAAGAATCATATTCCGCAAGCTTTATGCCCTCGCTATGTCCCGAAAAGGTAATACTTTCCATCGCGAGATCGGTTCTTTGCATATTTTCACCCCTTTTTTCACTATATTTCCCGCCCTCCATAGGTGATATTCTGTAAAAGTTGCAGTTTTTATAGAGATTTTTAAAAAAAGTGTTGCATTATTGGAAAGATAGTGGTAAAATACTGATACTTGAGATTTTAAAGGGAGGTGGGCAAATGCCTAACATTAAGTCTGCAAAGAAGCGTGTTATCGTAAACGAGAACAATGCAATGCGCAATAAGGCAACCCGTTCTGAACTTAGAACTGCTATAAAGAAGGCCGACGCTGCAATCGCAAACAATGCTTCCGATAAGGACGCAGCTGTAAAGCTTGCAGTTAAGAAGATCGATGCGGCTACCACTAAGGGTATTCTTCATAAGAACAATGCCGCCAGAAAGAAGTCTGCTCTCGTTAAGCGCTTAAACAAAGTAGAAGCTTAAGAGCATATCTTCGAATGGCATTTCAGGCTTTGTTATGCAAGGCCTGTTTTTTGCTACTTGTAATCAAAACCGGCAGACCCCTCTGTCGGTTTTATTCTTGATTCTCATATATAGCTCGGCTATATGTATATAAAGACCCACGCGCGCATACTATTTGATTAAAAACCAATAAGGAGATAACCGTAGTGGATAAACCGACAAAGCTCACAGCAGAGGGACTCAAAAAGCTGGAAAACGAGCTTGAATTCTTAAAAACCGAAGGCCGCACCGAAATCGCGGAGAAAATCAAGGTAGCCAGAGGCTATGGCGACCTTTCTGAAAACAGCGAATACGATGAGGCAAAGAACGATCAGGCAAAGCTTGAGGCTCGCATTATCGAGCTCGAGTCGATGCTCAAGAATGTTATAATCATCGAATCCAAATCCTCGGATACCGTTACTCTCGGAACCCGCCTCAAGGTTTTGGATGTTGAATTTGATGAGGAATGTGAATACGAGATCGTAGGCTCTCAGGAAGCTAATTCCGCCGAGGGTCGCATTTCGGATGAATCGCCGGTTGGCCGAGCTTTACTCGGACACAAAGCAGGCGATGAGGTTATAGCCGAAAGCCCCGCAGGCAATCTTGTTTTCAAAATCATCGAAATATATTAAAATTTTTTGGGGCAGTCATCGACTGCCCTTGTTTTGAGTAACCTTTAAGAAAAAAGGATGTGTAGAAATGGCAGATTATAATAACGCAGTTGAAGATATGAACGAGATTTTAAAGGTGCGCAGAGAAAAACTTGCAAACCTTGTTGAAAGCGGTAAAAACCCTTATGAAAAAACCGTTTATGATTTCGATGCATATGCAGGCGATATCAAATCGAAGTTTGAGGAATATGAGGGCAAAACCGTTAAAATCGCAGGTCGTATGATGAGTCGCCGTGTTATGGGTAAAGCCAGCTTTGCGGGCGTTGCCGATAGCTCCGATTCTATTCAGCTTTATGTTCGCCGCGATGATATCGGCGAAGAGAATTATGCCGCATTCAAAAAATATGATATCGGCGATATAGTTGGCGTTAAGGGCTTCTGCTTCAGAACCCAAACCGGCGAAATTTCTATCCATGCCGAGGAAATCGAGCTTCTTTCAAAGTCGCTTCTTCCGCTTCCCGAAAAGTTCCATGGTCTTCGCGATAACGATCTTCGCTATCGCCAGCGCGAGGTTGACCTTATCATGAACCCCGATGTTCGTGAAACCTTCCGCAAGCGCTCGCAGATTCTTCGCGAAATCCGTGCATATCTTGATTCTAAGGGCTTTTTAGAGGTTGATACACCCATTCTTGTTCCTATCGAGATTGGCGCCTCTGCCCGCCCCTTTAAGACCCATCACAATACCCTCGATATGGATATGTTCCTCCGTATCGAAACCGAGCTTTACCTAAAGCGCCTTATCGTTGGCGGAATGCATCGAGTTTATGAGGTTGGTCGTATCTTCCGTAATGAGGGAATGGATACCAAGCATAACCCCGAGTTCACAACTATCGAGCTTTATCAGGCATTCACCGATTATCATGGCATGATGGACCTTGTTGAAGAGCTCTATAAGATGCTCGCCGAAAAGATTTGCGGCAGCACCGTTATCGAGTATCAGGGCAAGCAGATTGATATGGGCCATTTCGAGCGCCTAACCATGGTTGAGGCAGTTAAGAAATATGCAGGCGTTGATTATTATGAGTGGGCAGATGATGCCGCCGCTCGCGCCGCCGCAAAGGAAAAGCATGTTGAGGTTCCTGCCGATGCAACCAAGGGAACAGTTCTTGTTGAGTTCTTCGATGCTTATGTTGAAGAAAACCTCATCCAGCCTACCTTTATCTATGACTACCCGGTGGAAAACAGCCCGCTTGCAAAGCGCAAGCCCGATGAACCTGCTTTCACCGAGCGTTTTGAATATTTCATCAACGCAACCGAATTCGGCAACGCATTCTCCGAGCTTAACGATCCTATCGACCAGCGCGAGCGTTTCGAGCGCCAGGTTGCTGCCCGCAAGGCGGCAGATCCCACCTGCACCGCACAGGTTGACTATGATTTCGTAACCGCTCTCGAATACGGTATGCCTCCCACAGGTGGTCTCGGCTTCGGTATCGACCGTCTCGTTATGCTCCTCACCGACTCCGCCTCCATCCGCGATGTTTTATTGTTCCCCACAATGAAACCTCTCGACTAATAAAACCAACACCCTATGGCAATCGCCATAGGGTGTTTTTGCTTCTGCGCGCCTTATTGAAAAAATAAAATTCATGTGATATAATAATGGCAATTAAAACCCAAAAAGAGCGGAGGTGGCGAAGAGCGTTATGAAAAGCAAGGGCTTTAGGTTTTCAACAACCCATATTATTTTAGCGAGCTTTCTTTTGGCTATCATAACGGGCGCGATTCTGCTCTCGCTTCCGATCAGCTCGGCCGATGGCAGGGCAACCCCGTTTATTGATTCGCTCTTCACCGCAACAACCTCAACCTGCGTAACCGGTCTTGTTGTAACCCCAACCGTTTCCTCCTGGAGCGTTTTCGGTCAGGCGGTCATCCTGATTCTCATCCAAATCGGAGGTCTCGGCGTTATAACCATAATGTCGGGCATTATGATCCTTCTTAATAAAAAGATGGGTCTCGGCGATAGATTGCTTTTGCAGGATGCATTCAATCTCAATTCCTTATCGGGGCTTGTTCGCTTTATAAAAAGGGTTGTTTGCGGAACCCTTATAGTTGAGGGAATAGGTGCGCTGCTCTATATGCTCGTTTTTGTGCCCGAGTTTGGCGCAAGGGGAGTTTGGGTTTCGGTCTTTACGGCCGTTTCGGCATTCTGCAACGCGGGTATTGATATCATCGCCGAAAATAGCCTTTGCAACTATGCGCTAAACCCCATTATCAACATCGTTACCTGCTCGCTCATTATTTTGGGCGGCATCGGCTATATTGTTTGGTGGGATGTTTTCCGCGTTCTAAAGCTCGGAAGGGCGCGAAAGGTTAGATTCTTCCGCGACCTAACCCTGCAGAGCAAAATCGCCATAACCGCAACCCTTGTTTTGATTTTTGTCGGAGCGCTGTTTATATTTATCTTCGAATATAATAACCCGCTAACAATTAAGGATTATAACATATGGCAAAAGATAGAGGTTTCCATGTTCCAATCGGTAACGACTCGAACCGCAGGCTTTGCAACCCTGCCGCAGGAAAACCTTTCTAATGCCTCATCGCTGCTTTGCCTGCTTTTAATGTTCATCGGCGGCTCGCCCGTTGGAACTGCGGGCGGTATCAAAACCGTAACCTTCGTTGTTATTATCGCTTCGGCGTTTGCCTCGGTTCGCAATAAGGAAACAACCGATATCTTCGGTCGCCGACTATCCCGCCGCGCCGTTAGCAAGGCGGTTGCGGTAACCTGCATGTCGTTTATCATTATGTTTGTTTCGGCGGTTTCGCTCTCGGCTGTAACCGATGCGGCGGCGCTCGATATTCTTTATGAATCGGTCAGCGCAACAGCAACGGTAGGACTAACGCGGAACCTAACCGCATCGCTCGATGCCATTGGAAAAATCATTATCATTGTAACCATGTATCTCGGCAGAGTTGGACCGATTTCGTTGGCGGTTGCCTTTAGCCGAAAAAAGGAAAATCAAAATATTATCGGAAATCCGATTGAAGAAATAAATGTTGGATAACAGGGGGCATTTTTAATGAGTATAAATAAAACCTATGCCGTATTGGGTCTTGGAAGATATGGAACAGCCGTTGCCGAAGAGCTCGTTAAAAACGGCGCCGAGGTTTTGGCGGTTGATATCGACCAAAATATAGTTAACAATGCGATAGAAACCATTCCCGTTTGCAAATGTGCCGATATAACCGAACCCGAAACTATAAAGCGACTCGGAATTTCTAATTTCGATGTTGTTGTTGTTTCCATGGCGAGCAATTTAGAATCGAGCGTTATGGCAGTAACCCTCTGCAAAGAGGCGGGAGTGCCAACCGTTATAGTTAAATGCAGCAACGAAATGCATCAAAAGATTTTAAGTCGAGTTGGCGCCGATAAGGTTATATTCCCCGAAAAGGAATCGGGAATCCGCCTTGCAAAGAATATGCTCTCCTCCGGCTTTTTGGAGATGATCGAGCTATCCGATGATGTTTCGATGGTTGAACTTGATGTTAAGGACGAATGGGTTGGCAAAACCCTCGTTGAGTTAAGCCTTCGCAAGAAATACACCATCAATGTTGTTGCCCTTCGCCAAAACGGCAAGATCGACACAACGGTCGACCCCAACCTCCCGCTCGAGCAGGGAATGCAGCTCATCGTTATTGCCAATACTGCAAAGCTCAAAAAATTAAAGTAAAATAAAAACCCCACTCTATGAGTTTTCATAGGGTGGGGTTCTTTTTTTGAAAATTATTTATGTTTAACCTTTTTGCACCAGGTTCTTTTACCGCAGTTGGGGCATTTCAGATAGCGGGTGAAACCGCGATGCATGGCCATAAGGGCCTCCCCAAATGTCGGAACAATCTCGTGTCCGCAGTTTTTGCATTTATAAGCGCCAACGCTGACCTCAAGCTTGAGTGCATAGAAGCAGGGGATTATAAAGAGGATGGTAATTGCGAGAACCGCAGCAGCCTGCCACGGACCCTCGGGAATTAAAAATGCGCAAGCAGCGATTCCCGCGAGCAGAGCAACAAGGCTCACAATCATGATTACCCACATAGCGGTCCAGATGGTTCGATTCTTGCGCTCAACCTCTTTGGTTAAATCGAGCAATAGCTGTTCGTTTTTCTTTTCATTGTTTTCCATAGATAGCTTCTCCCCACATAATAAATCATTAACCGAGATAGAAAGAATCTCGCATAGCGCGAGCATAATCGAGGAATCGGGCATGGCTTTGCCGTTTTCCCATTTAGAAACCGCGCGATCGGTAATCGAGAGTTTTTCTGCGAGCTCGGCTTGGGTAAGTCCTTTGTTGTGTCTGTGCTCGGCTATGAATTTTCCGATTTTGATTTGATCCATACCTGTTCCTCCTTTCGAGTTTATTATATGCTTTTATAATACCAGAGTCCACATACCGTTGGTTGAGTTTTTAAAAAAGGGCCAAAATCGGCCCTTTTTTATTTAGTCAATATCCTTGCCGCAGCAGCGCTTGTATTTTTTGCCGCTTCCGCAGGGGCAAAGAGCATTCTTTCCAACAACGCCCTTACCCTTAACGGTTCTGCCGCCCTCGGGCGCCGAGCTTTCTTCGGCAACCTTCTCGCGCTTGATTTCCTCATCGCGGCGGATTCGAACGGTTAAAACGAGCTTTGCTGTCTGCTCGCGGATGGCCTCGCTCATGGCATTGAACATATCGTAGCTTTCGTTGCGATATTCAACAACCGGGTTGTGCTGACCATAGGCGCGAAGACCAATACCGTTTTTGAGCTCATCCATATTGTCGATGTGGTCCATCCAGTTGCGGTCAACGCTGCGCAGCAGCATAACCTTCTCCATCTCATAAAGGAGCTTCTCGCCATATTCCTCCATGCGGTTTTGCATGATGGTTGCGGCGCGTTCTTTTAGCATTTCGGTTATATCGGCGGCATCGAGCTGCTCGAGTTCGCGGGGCGAATACGAGAAATCATCCTCGCCTGCGAGCCAACCGAGGAAATGCTCGCGAAGACCAGAAAGGTTCCAGTCATCCTGGGTTTCGCCGGTTAGATATTCCGCTACCGCTGCCTCGATGGTGTCATCAATCATCTTCATAACGGTATCATGAACATTATCGTTATCAAGAACCGAGTTGCGCTGGCGATAGATAAGCTCGCGCTGCTTGTTCATAACATCATCGTATTCAAGAACGCTCTTTCGAATACCGGAATTTCGTTCCTCAACCGTTAGCTGTGCGTTTTCGAGCGAGTTTGTAACCATCTTGCTGGCGATGGGGGTATTATCATCAATGCCGAGCATCGACATAACCCTTGCCATGCGGTCGCCTGTGAAGAGGCGGAGAAGGTCATCCTCGAGCGATAGATAGAATTGGGTGCTGCCGGGGTCGCCCTGACGACCTGCACGACCGCGAAGCTGGTTATCGATTCGGCGAGAATCGTGGCGCTCGGTTCCTATAATGCAAAGACCGCCTGCCTCGCGAACCTTTTCGGCCTCGGGTGCGATTTCTGCGCGGAATTTTTGATAAAGCTCGTTATAAAGCTCGCGAGCCTTTAAAATATCGGGGTCATTGGTTTCGGCAAAACCGGTTGCCTCCGAAATCATCTCGTCGGTATATTCGAGCTTTTTGAGCTCTGCCTTGGCGAGATATTCGGCATTACCGCCGAGCATAATATCGGTTCCGCGACCCGCCATATTGGTTGCGATGGTAACAGCGCCAAGCTTACCTGCCTGGGCGATTATCTCGGCCTCGCGCTCATGGTGCTTCGCGTTGAGAACATTATGCTTGATTCCTCTATGGCGAAGCTTTGCCGATAGCTCTTCGGATTTTTCGATAGTAACAGTACCAACCAAAACGGGCTGACCCTTTTGGTTGCATTCGATTATTTTTTCGATTATCGCATTGGTTTTTCCGTTTTGGGTTTTAAAGATAAGGTCGGGTCCATCCTCGCGGATAACCTCCTTATTCGAGGGGATAACAACAACATCAAGTGCATAGGTTCCGCCAAACTCGCCTGCCTCGGTTTCGGCCGTTCCGGTCATACCCGAAAGCTTATCATAAAGGCGGAAATAGTTCTGGAAGGTGATGGATGCGAGGGTTTTGGATTCGTTCTCGATGGTAACGCCTTCCTTGGCCTCGATTGCCTGATGCAAACCCTCGTTATAGCGGCGACCAAACATAAGTCGGCCGGTAAACTCATCAACAATTATAATCTGACCATCTTTAACAACATAGTCAACATCGCGCTGCATAATTCCGTGGGCGCGGATAGCCTGATTAACATGGTGGGCGATGGTGATGTTTTCGGCATCACTGAGGTTTTCGATACCGAAAAACTCTTCGGCCTTTTTGGTTCCGCTTGCGGTAAGCGAGCAGGAACGAGCCTTTTCATCAATAATATAGTCGCCTTCGCGCTCGTGTTGCTCGTTGATTTCCTTATCATTATTCTGAACAATCTTAATAGCGCGCAGCGAACGAACGAGTTTATTTGCTTTTTGGTAAAGCTCGGTGGATTTATCGCCCTTACCCGAGATGATAAGCGGGGTTCTTGCCTCGTCTATTAAAATCGAGTCAACCTCATCGACTATGGCATAGTTATGACCGCGCTGAACCCTCTGCTCGCGGTAGAGCACCATGTTGTCGCGCAGATAATCGAATCCGAGCTCGTTGTTGGTGCAATAGGTTATATCGGCATCGTAGGCTGCCTTTTTCTCCTCATTGGTCATTCCGTGAACGATGAGGCCAACCGAGAGACCCATATAACGGTAAAGCTTACCCATCCACTCGCTGTCACGCTTGGCAAGATAATCGTTGACCGTTACGATGTGAACACCTTTACCCGAAAGGGCATTGAGGTAGGCGGGAAGGG
>JAZOXC010000070.1:0-10556 GCA_045659535.1 Acutalibacteraceae bacterium | reverse complement strand
CGGCGCAAACCCCAATGAAAACAGTAAGTTGAAGGATGCTATTGCAAAGGCAAAGGCTGCAAATGTGCCCAATGAAAATATTGAGCGTATTATTAAAAAGGCTGCAGGCGATAACGAAGCCAACAACTATGAAGAGCTCGTATATGAGGGATATGGTCCTTGCGGTGTTGCCGTTGTTGTTGAAACCTTAACCGATAACCGCAACAGAACCGCAGGCGAAATGCGCCATTATTTCGATAAATGCGGCGGTAACCTCGGTCAGACCGGCTCGGTTACATTTATGTTCACCCGCAAGGGTATCATAATCATCGAGGGAGAAGGTCTCGATGAGGATACCGTTATGGAGGATGCACTCGAGGCAGGCGCCGATGATTTCAATTTCGATGGCGATGTTTTCGAAATCAGCACCGAGGCAAACTCGCTTGGCGCTGTTCGTGATGCTCTCGAGGAAAAGGGATATTCCTTCGTTTCGGCAGAGGTTGAGTATGTTCCCTCAACAACAACCGTTATCGAGGATGAAGCAGCAGTAGCTCAAATGGAAAAACTCATCGATATGCTCGAAGAAAACGATGATGTTCAGTCGGTTTGGCATAACTGGGAAATGCCCGAATAAAAAGAAATTTTTTAAACGACACAACCGTTTGGTTGTGTCGTTTTTTTATGTTCTAATGGCGGTTTTAATCTCATAGTATTAACTAAACAGGAGGACAAGCAAAATGAATAATACTGCTAAAAATCGCTTTATAACCGCCCTATATCCGTTGCCTATGCGACTGCGTGAGCCGCTAATCAACCTTAAAACAGAGGTTATGAATAGGGTAGAGGAAATAAGATTGCGCGCCGGAAAACCGCTTATGCTAACGGTTTCGGGCGCTCCTATGTGGGTTGTGTCGGGCGGAGGGGTTTCGTATATACCGCAGTCGCCGCTTTATGTTTCGGCGGAGGATATAAAAGAAACCTTTTTCAACCTTTGCAATCATTCGGTTTATAGCCATATGGAGGAGATAAATCAGGGTTTTATTATGATGAAGGGAAGCCATCGAGCGGGCATATGCGGAACCAAAATTCCCGATGGCATGCGCGATATTTCCTCGATAAATATAAGGGTTGCGCGCGAGGTTTTTGGCGCCGCAGACCAAATTTTAGATAGGATAGGTGATAAGGGTCTCCTAATAGCGGGACCTCCGGGCAGCGGCAAAACAACCATCCTTCGCGATACCATAAGACAACTATCAAAAAATCGCCGAAAACGCATTGCTGTTATCGATAGCCGCGGCGAAATTGCGGCAATGGAATCATCGGTTCCGCAGAATGATATAGGCGATAATACCGATGTTTTAACAGGAGCATCCAAGCGCGAGGGAATCGAAATGGCGGTGCGAACCATGGGACCCGAGATAGTAGCATTTGATGAAATCGGTTCACTCGATGAGGTTGCCGAGGTGGTGAAATCGCTCTCGAGCGGGGTTAGGGTTTTAACAACGGCGCATTGCGGAACCCGCGAAGAGCTCCTCTCACGCGGAGTAACAAAAAAACTTATCGAAAGCGGGGTAATATCCTGTGTTGCGCTGCTTTCATCCCCCGGCGGGAGCATAGAATTCATCGAAACGGAGCAGTTTATATGCGAATCATAGGGGCATTTTTTATCCTCGCCGCCTGCCTCCTTTATGGCGGCGGTAAGGCATATAGCCTTCTGCTTCGCGAGAAAAAGCTAAAAAAACTCCTAAGGTTTATAAATTCGCTTTCCGAGGAAATGCGCCTTTCAAGAGCCGAACTGCCAAAGCTTTTAGAGGCTATGCCCGAATCCGAAGAGCTCTTGGAAAACGGCGATGTTCGGGGAATAGAAGGGCTGAAAACCGAGGATATGGCGGTTTTGCGGTCGTATATTTCGGCGCTTGGAAAAACCGATATCGATGGACAAATGCAAAGCGCAAAGCTGCATACCGAAGCGCTAAAAGTTAGGCTCTCCGAAGCGAGCGAGGAGCGAAGGCTTAAATCAAAGCTTTATCTTTCTCTTTCGTTTTTTTGCGGGCTTTTTGCGGTAGTTTTAATAATATAGGTGAGAAAAATGGATGTAGATTTCATATTCAGGATTGCCGCAATCGGAATAATTGTTGCGGTGCTTAATCAGCTTCTTGTTCGCTCGGGTCGCGAAGACCAGGCGATGCTAACCTCGCTGGCAGGCTTGGTGGTTGTGCTTCTTATGCTCATAAATGTTATAGGCGACCTATTCGATACCATAAAATCGGTGTTTGGGTTATAGCCTATGAATGTTTTGGGAGGACTTCTGCTTTGCATAATAGCGGGGGCGGTTTGCGTTTTGCTCATGGGTTATAGACCCGAGTTTTCGCTCGCGGTTGTTGTTGCCGTAGGTGTAATCATTTTGGGCGCGGTGATAAAAGAGATAGCGCCCGAAATGAAGAAAATATCTGCTCTCATCGAAAAAACAGAGCTCGATTCGGGATATTTCAAGGTTGCGCTAAAGGCGCTGGGAATATGTTATATAACCTCCTTTGCATCCGATATTTGCCGTGATTTCGGGCAGTCGGCATTGGCATCAAAGGCAGAGCTTATCGGCAAATGTGCAATCTTTATTATCTGTTTGCCGCTGATTGGGAATATCGTTGAAATAGCCCTTTCGTTTATTGGAGAGATATGAAAAGGATAGTAATAATAACCCTGCTTTTAATATTTTTTCTCTCACCGAGCGTTTCTGCCGAGCTATATAATGATCAGCTCGATATGAGCGGCGCCGAGGAGTTCTATAGCGCGATTCCCGAGGATGCCGAGAATATAATGGATGATCTTGGCATAAGCCTGAATGATAGCGGCTGGGTTAATAAGATAAATACAAAAACCATTTTTGATGTTATCAAAAATCAGATTATAAACGGCGGAAGGGAACCGCTTGCCTGCGGAATAACCCTTTTGGCGCTTATCATAATAATCGCCGCGTTCGATACCTTTTCGGAATCAAAAAACATCACAACAGGGTATATAGGAACCATAGCGGCGGCCTCGGCTGCGCTGCTGCCCGTGTTTTCGGTTATAACCGCCGCTGTTGGTGCAATCAAGGCGGGCGCGCAGTTTATGCTATCCTTCATCCCAATCTACGGAACGGTACTGTTCTCAAGCGGCAAGCCCATAACCGCGGGAGCATCGGGTGGGGTTATGCTTTCTGCCGCCGAGGGAATGGTTTGGCTTTCGGGCTATGTTATATTGCCGATAGTCGGGTCATATCTCGCGGTTTGCATCAGTTCTTCTGTCTCTCCGCTTATGGAGCTATCGGGTATATCGGATTTTCTTAAAAAGGTTGCAAACTGGACCCTCGGGGTCGTTTTGGCGGTATATACAGGGGTTTTATCAATCGGCACGGCCGTTAATTCCGCAGCCGATAGTCTCGCCTCTAAAACCGGCAAATACATAATCGGAAATATCCCAATGGTGGGCGGGGCTCTGGGCGAAACCTTGGGCGCAGTTC
Organism: Acutalibacteraceae bacterium; assembly: GCA_045659535.1. Taxonomy (GTDB): domain Bacteria; phylum Bacillota; class Clostridia; order Oscillospirales; family Acutalibacteraceae; genus SIG589. The sequence goes on along the minus strand of JAZOXC010000070.1, from coordinate 7,075 downwards.
AGTCGAGCATGGCGCTTTTGCGCTCATCGATGGGAATGTTCGCGATTTTAGTTTTGGTGCTAACTCTGCTTCCGCTTTTAATCGAGCTTCTGCTTTGGCGGTTATCACTTTCGCTCTCTGCCGCGGTTGCATCGGTTTTTGGAAACGGCAAAATCGCCTCGCTTTTAAAGGCAACCGATTCGGCGCTCAGCTTCCTTATCGGAATACTGCTCATATCAGCATCGGCATTTATAATTTCGCTTGGCGTTTTGGTTTCGGTTGGAGGATAAAAATTGGAAACAATAAGAAACATAGCCGCCTCGATTTCGGTTTCGGCAATACTTATAGGTGCTATCCATATCCTTTGCCCCGAAGGAAAAATGGGCAAGCAGCTGCGCTATGTTGCGGGACTTTTAATGATTCTGGCCATAATAGCACCCTTCACAGCCTCGAGCGCCATCAACCTATCCTTCTCTGCGAGCAGTAGCCTTAGCATAGATGCAAAGGATATGTTAGAGGGTCAGGTGGTATATATAATCGAGCAGCTGCTCGGGAGCGAGGGCATAACCTTTAAAAGAATCGTTCCTTATATGGATATTTCAAGCGAGGGGGACATATCTATTTATAGGATATATGTTAACGGTGCGAGTGATGTGGCTGCGGCTAAAAAGATTTTAGAGGAAAATTTCCCCGAGTGTGAAATCGAGGTCTTGAAATGATAAACGAAATAAATATTTTTGAAAAACTAAAGGGAAAAAGCGGCAAGCTCATTTTCTTTTTAGGTGTTGCGGGAATTTTGCTTATATATCTCTCCTCGTTTTTGTCGTCCGGCGAGGAAAAACCGGTAGCAGTCAAAACCGATGACACCGCAAGCTACTGCGAATTCTTAGAAAACAGAATAGTTGAGCTCGTAAAAGGGATAACAGGCAGCCGAAAGGTTTCGGTGGTAGTAACCCTTGATTCGGGAAAACAGTATGTCTATGCCGATGAAGGGCGCAAGTCCGAAGGCGAAAACGAATCGGATAGCGAGCAAAGTTATATAATTGTTCGCTCGTCAAACGGTGATGAGGGCGGACTTTTGGTAACCGAATATCTTCCTGTGGTAAGGGGTGTTGCAATAGTAACAAATGGGCTGAGCGCCAAAAAAAGAAACGAAATCAGCGCGGCGGTTTGTGCGGCGCTCGATATCTCTGAACGCAAGGTTTATGTAACCCAGTATGCACAATAAGCAACAACTCTAAGGAGGAAAACTATATGAAAAAGGGAAAGGTTTTTGGAAAAAAGCAGTTAACCCTCGCGGTTATGGCAATAGCGCTTTGCGGCGCGGTTTGGCTTAATATGGAATATTCGGCAGGCAGCGGTATCAAGGATGAAACCGAGCCAACCGCATCCTATCTCGGTCAGGCGCAGTATGTTAACGGTTCGGTAGAAAATGCCGAAAAGGATAATACCGATTATTTCGAAAAAATCCGAAAAGAGCGAAACGAGAAACGCAGCGAGGCAATCGATGAGCTCGAGGATACCATCGCGGATGCGAAAATCGGAAACGATGTTAAAAAATCGGCGGTAGATAAATTAGCCGAGCTCACAGCCCGCATGGACACCGAGGCATCGATCGAGGCGCTGCTTAAAGCAAAAGGATTTAAGGATGTTTTGGCGGTTATCGGCGATAACGATATAAATATAACCGTTAAAACTGAAAAACTCGTTGAAAGCGAAACCCTTCAAATCCAGGATATTGCGGTAAGCCAGAGCGGGTTCTCGCTCGAAAAGGTAAAAATAATTACTGTAAAGTAGTTGCCAAATAGAAAAAATGTGGTATAATATATATGACCTATTTAAAAAGGAGGAATATCCAATGTCCGGAAGTTATGGTCTTATGATAAACGAAGAGGTTCTCTCCAAGATGGCAACCGTTGCAGCATCCGAGGTTCCCGGTGTTCGTTGCATTTCTGCTAAGGCAGTTAATATAAAGGGCGTAGTTGCTCGTGGTGGTTTCGGAAAAAGTGTTAAGGCTAAAGTTGCCCCCAATGGCGAAGTAACCATCAATGTTTTCGTTGCCGTTAAGAAAACCGCAAAGGTTAAAGATATTGCTCAAAAGGTTCAGGCAAATGTTAAAGAAAAGGTTCAGAATATGACCGGTAGTGCAGTAGGCCATGTAAATGTTCATATTGCCGATGTTGAGCCCGAACCGGAAAAAGATCCTCTTAATCTTAAGTAATTAAAAGCAGGTTTTAAAAACCTGCTTTTTAAATTTTATTATGGTTGCATTGGGCTGCTTTAAAATGTATAATTAAGTATATAAAAAAGGAAAGGTGGGATGGTATGAAACGAGTTTTGGCGATAGTTTTATTATTATCGTTTTTAGTGTCGCTTTGCGGCTGCGGCGAAACCGCTTCGAGTACCGCATATATAGCGGTAGAAAAAATCGCAACCCTCGATCCGCAGATAGTTTCTCGCCCATCCGACCGAACCGTAGTGCTCAATATCTATGAAGGCCTCTTTAGATTGGATGAAAACGATAATCCCATCCCCGCGGCGGCCGAAAGTTATAGCATCAGCGGTCTCGAATATACCTTTAATTTGGCAAAAAACCTAAAATGGAGCGATGGATCGGAACTTACCGCATATGATTTCGAATATGCGCTTCGCCGCGCAGTATTGCCCGAGACCAATGCTCCCGATTTTTCTAAAATCTCCTCTATCAAGGGCGCAAACGAGGTTAGAAACGGCAAGAACATCTCTAATTTAGCGGTTAAGGCGGTAGATAAATATACCCTAAAAATAACCCTTGCCCGCAGCGATGAAAACTTCCTAAAAACCCTAACCGAGCCGATTTGTATGCCCTGCAACGAGCAGTTCTTTTTAGACCAAACGGGAAAATACGGTCGCGGTGGCGATAATGTCCTCTCGAACGGACTTTTCTATGTTTATTCCTGGAATAACGAACGCATCCGCCTCAAAAAGGATGGAAACTATGGCGGCAGTCGCAGCGGTGGAACCGATGAGGTTTATCTAACCTTCCCCGATGAAGCAGAGGTAATAACCATGCTCGAGGATAAGGATATCGATCTATCCTTCATCGATGCAACAAAGCAGCAAACCGCCGAGGATAAGGGGCTTAAAACCCAAAGCTATTTTGATAAATATGTTTTTGTTTTCATAAACAAAAATGCCGCGCTCGGAAGCGAAACTCTGCGAAAGGCTTTATCCCTCTCGCTTCACCGAAACGCGATTATGAACGACCTCCCCGCCTATATAGAGCCGCTTTCTGCGGTGGTTCAGCCGAGCGCCATGTTTGGCGAAACCTCTATATACAGCGCGGTTTCCGCATCGGCAGGCTTTAGCTATCTTCCCGATGAAGCCTATAGCATGTATCTCGAGTTCACAAAGCAAAACGGATCTATAAAAACCCAAAGCATAATATATCCCGAAGAGCTCGAAATTGATACCGTTGTATCGGCGATTGCATCCTCGTGGCAGCAGAATCTCGGCTGCGTTTTAAATATGTCGGCGGTATCGACCAATGCCGATGTTTTAAAGAAAATCGGAAGCGGCGATTATTCGATTGCGATTTGCGCTATCGGAGCAGGGGATAGGAATGCCCAGGAGCTTTTGGCCGCCTTCAGAAGCGGAAATATATATGGCTTCTCGAATTCCGAATATGATTCCATAATAGCATCCCTCCAAAACAAAACTACCGCAGAGGACTATATTGCAGCCGTTTCGCGCGCACAGAGTATTCTCCTCCGCGATGGCAGCATAATTCCGATTGCCGCCGCGCAAACGGTTTTGTGTATGACCGAGCAGATATCTTCTGTGCGCTATAGTATAGCAAACGAATATATCGATTTTGCAAGCATAAAGAAGAACTAACAAGTAAAAAGCGAGCCTTTCGGCTCGCTTTTATTTTAATATAAAGAACAAAACTGCAGCTATAAGCAGCAAAGCGGGAAGTAGCAGCCGCGGGCGCCTTCTTCTTCGCCTTCGGCGGGCGGCTATCGCCTCGGGTTCGGCCGAGCGAATAATCTCTGCCGCCCGAGCCTCGAGCATTCCCGCGGGATACGAGGCATAAGCGGGGTTAATAAAAAGCACCACTCGGTCGAAATATTTGCTGCCTGTATTATTGATTTCAATTATCGTTTTGTTAACTCCTTTTACCATAAAAACCAAACCTCAACTTTATGCTTGATGGCATAATTTTTGGCAAAAACTTCGATTTTTATGCAAAAAGGTGGACAAGTAGGTTTACATAAAAATTGTGAATAACTCGGTTGAAAACCTTAATAAGTGGCTATTTAAAGCCTAAAAGTTACTAACAATTTACATAATTCGACAGATTATGTTAACCTTTGATTATGCGGCCTGAAAGATATGAGACGGTGCGTTCAACCGCATCGCGCGAGTTGCCCCAGTCGGCGTTTTCGCCGCTGTTTCGATAGTCATACATCGAGCAATATTTGGTTAAATCGGCAGCAAGGGTCTTGTGATATTCGCTGGTGATTCTATAAAGCGATTTCTGAAAATCCTTATGATATTTTCTTAGATGCTTCTTGTCGCCGAGTGCCGAAAGCATATTATAGTGCTTAAGGCAAAACTGCGGCTGCGAGTCAAATAGAGCGCGAAAATCGCGATCGGTTTCATAGCTGCGAAGCAGGGTATCGAGCATGCGGCTCATGCCCCATTCGATTTTATTGCAAACAAAGCAGTCCTTTTCTATCTCGCGTGCCTTCGAGGGGTTTTTGATTGCCTTTTGCATCTCGGCGATATGGCTCTCGAGCATCAAGGCGAGCGAGAGGCGACCGCGGCGAGCCATCATCTTATCAAGATGGTCGGGGCAAAAGCCTTGGCGATTGGTCTCGATTCGAACATCGGGCTCCATCATGGCGGCTCCCATTATGTAGTCGAGTATATGATCCTCAACGGTTTTATACATGCGGCAGATGGGACAACCATCCTGCACCTCAAAAACCTCGTTAACCGGTATGGTGCAAATATCATTACGCATAAATATCATCTCCTGTTTGTCATTGTAACACATTTATGGTATAATAACAACGATAAGGTGATAATATGATAATTAAAAACGATGAAAAGAATTTTTATATCGAAGATGCCGAATGCTTTTCGCTGGCGCTAACCCTCGATTGCGGTCAAGCCTTTCGCTGGAGCTATGCGGATGGGGTTTGGAGCGCCGTGGTTGGCGGCAAACTTCGCCGTGTTTCGGAAGAGGGCGGGAAAATAACCTTTTTCGATTGCAGCGAGCAGGAGTTTTTGGAGTTTTATACCCCTTATTTCGACCTCGAACGAGACTATAAGGCGATAGTATCCGCTATAGCGGGCGATTCGGTTTTATCGGCCGCAACCGATATGGCGGGCGGAATTCGAATCCTCCGCCAAGACCCATGGGAAACCCTCTGCTCCTTTATTATTTCGCAAAATAATAATATCCCGCGAATCAAGGGTATAATCGACCGCCTATGCGAAACCTTCGGCGAAAAAATCGAAGGGGGATACAGCTTTCCCTCGGCCGATAGAATAGCGGCGCTTTCGCTCGATGATTTAGCCCCGCTTCGCAGCGGCTTTAGAGCGAAATACATATTGGATGCCGCCCGTAAATTCGCAAGCGGAACGGTGTCGCCCGAGCGCATAAACTCGCTTCCAACCGATGAGGCTCGCGCCGAGCTTATGCAAATCTATGGTGTTGGCGAAAAGGTTGCCGATTGCACATTGCTTTTCGGCTTTGCCCGCATCGATGCATTCCCAAAGGATGTTTGGATAAAAAGGGCCATGGAAAAGCTGTTTTCGGGCTCTCTTCCCGAGAGTGCCGTGCCGTTTGCAGGCATTGTTCAGCAGTATATTTTCCATTATGCTCGAATGACCAAGCTGTCTTTTTAAAAAGTTTGTAGATTTTTTATCAAATTTGAAAAACTGTCTTTATTTTTTTAGAACTATGTAGTATAATATTATCATAAAACAGATGGAGGAATTAATTATGCCGTTAGTAAACACAAAAGAAATGTTTAAAAAGGCTTATGAGGGCGGATATGCCATCGGTGCCTTTAACGTAAACAACATGGAAATCATCCAGGGTATCACCGAAGCAGCAAAGGAATTAGGCTCTCCCCTTATTCTTCAGGTTTCTGCAGGTGCCCGCAAATATGCAAACCATACTTATCTCGTAAAACTCGTTGAGGCTGCAGTTGAAGAAACCGGTCTCCCGATCGCATTACATCTCGACCATGGTAACTCCTTCGAGCTCTGCAAGAGCTGCATCGATGGCGGCTTTACCTCGGTTATGATCGATGGTTCTCACCTCGATTATGAAGAGAACGTAGCTCTCACCAAGCAGGTTGTTGACTATGCACATCAGTTCGGTGTAACCGTTGAGGGTGAGCTCGGTCAGCTCGCAGGTGTTGAGGATGATGTTAACGTATCCGCTGAGGATGCTTCCTACACTAACCCCGACCAGGTTTACGATTTCGTAACCCGTACCGGTGTTGACTCGCTCGCAATCGCTATCGGAACCAGCCACGGCGCATTTAAGTTCAAGCCCGGCCAGAAGCCCCAGCTCCGCTTCGACATCCTCGAAGAGGTTTCCAAGCGTCTCCCCGGCTTCCCGATCGTTCTCCATGGTGCAAGCTCGGTTGTTCCGGAGTTTGTTGAAATGGTTAATACCTATGGCGGCGAGATGCCCGATGCTATCGGCATCCCCGAGGATATGCTCCGCAAGGCTGCAACTATGGCAGTTTGCAAGATCAATATCGACTCCGACCTTCGTCTTGCAATGACCGGCGCTATCAGAAAGCACTTTGTTGAGAATCCGTCTCACTTCGATCCTCGCCAGTATTTAGGCGATGGCAGAGCTGCCATCAAGGGCATGGTTGCTCATAAGATCGAGAATGTTCTCGGCTGCAACGGCGCTATCTAATAATAAAAAATTATCCCCTCGATTCCGAGGGGATTTTTTATTTATATAAATATTAAAGGGTGTAAAGAAAAATACTTGACAGCCATCATTTTGTGTGGTAGAATGTTGGCTGTAAAGAAATCTGCTTTACAGAGGAGCTAAAGTTTATGCCAAAGGATTTTGAAG
>JAZOXC010000069.1:0-17830 GCA_045659535.1 Acutalibacteraceae bacterium | reverse complement strand
CAAAGGCATTATGCTTGTTGATTCGGGTGTTGAAGCCGAGAATGCCGAGAAAACAAAAAAAGAAATTTTAGGTCAGCTTGATGTTATGAAAAATGGGGAATGGGAAAAAGAGCAGTTTGAGTCATCCATTCGCAGCCTCTGTGATAATATAAAATCGGTTTCCGATAGCCAAGAGGCGCTTAATGCTTGGTATTCCTCAAGGGTTTTCGATTCTTCGATATCTAATCCCGAGGAACTCATCGATGCTGTGCTGCGCGTAACCCCCGAGGATGTTCGCCGTGCCGCGGCCGGTGTTTCCTTGCATACCGTTTATTCCCTTATGCCGCAGGAGGAGAAGTAATGATTAAAAAAGTATATAAAGATTCCATTCTTCCCGATTGTGTTGTAGCGGCAACCCTCCCAAACGGACTTAAAATTTATATAGCCGAAAAGAAGGATTTCAAAACTAATTTCGCAGTATATGGAACTAAATATGGTTCTATAGATACCGCCTTCGCGGCAGGAAACGAGCCCATGCTTTCGGTCCCCGAAGGAATTGCTCATTATTTGGAGCATAAGCTGTTCGAGAGCGAGGATGGCGATGCCTTCACCCGTTTTTCCGAAACAGGCGCATCTGCAAATGCATTTACCTCATTCGACCGCACCTGCTATCTATTTTCCTGCGCCGATAGATTCGAAGAAAATCTCGATATTCTGCTCGATTTTGTTCAGTCTCCCTATTTCACCGCCCAAACAGTAGAAAAAGAGCAGGGAATAATCGGTCAAGAAATTCGAATGTATGATGATAGCCCGCAATGGTGTATGCTATTTAATATGCTCGAGGCTATGTATTCCAAACATCCGGTCCGTATCGATATAGCCGGAACTGTTGAGTCTATCTCGCATATAACGGCAGAACTGCTTTATAAATGCTATAACGCGTTTTACAACCCTGCCAACATGTTTGTGTGCATAGCGGGAAATGTTGATGCAGAGGCAATTATAAAGCGAATTGAGGGCGCAATTAAGCCTATAGAACCCATCGAAGTAAAGCGTGCTGATTGGAGCGAGGCTTTGGCGGTTAATTCGCAGTATGTTGAAAAGAAGATGGAGGTTGCAAAACCCCTGTTTAGCCTTGGCTTTAAAGAGGAATGCGAGGGCGAGCGAACCCTAAAGGAATGCATCTGCAGCGAGCTTATGCTCGATATTCTCTCGGGTGATACCTCTCCGTTCTATGAGGAGATGCTGTCGCGCGGACTGATAAACGATGAGTTTGATAGCGAATATTTCCAAGGAAATGGTTATGCAACAACAATATTCCAAGGCGAATCGGCAGATCCAAAGGCGCTCCGTGATGCCCTTGTTTGTGAAATCGAAAGATTAAAGACCGAAGGTATTCCCGAAAATATTTTCGAATCCGCTCGAAGAAGTCTTTACGGAACTGCAATAAAGCGCTATAATAATGTCGAGGCCATAACTATGGGCCTTGTTGACTGCGCCATCTCGAATATCGGTCCCTTCGAGGATATCGATATTCTCCGCAGTATAACAAAAAAAGATGTCGAGGAAAGACTAAACCTATTAAAGGCAGATTGTTCTGTGCTTTCAGTTATCCTTCCTAAGAGGTAAGAAAAAATGGATGTAACTATTTTTGGTATAAACCTAACCCTAAACCCCATTGCCTTCACCCTTCCGATAGGCGATGGTTGGCCGGTTCATTGGTATGGAATTATTATTGCAACCGGCTTTATGCTCGCCGTTATTTATGGCATGCTAAATGGCAAGCGCCTCGGTGTTAATACCGACCGCCTGCTTGATGTTGTAATCGTAGCAACACCCGTTGCAATTCTGGGCGCACGATTATACTATATCGTGTTCGACCCCGACCTAACCCTCGCAGATTTCTTTGATTTCTCAAATGGCGGTTTCTCGGGCCTTGCTATCTATGGCGGTGTTATTGCCGCGTTTATTTCGGGCGGCATTATGTGTTATGTTCGAAAGGTCAATATCCTAAATGCCTTCGACCTTGCCGCTATCGGCTTCCTTATCGGTCAGGGCATCGGTCGTTGGGGCAACTTTATCAACCAGGAAGCCTTCGGCTGTGCAACAGGCAGCGATTGGTTTGGTATGATAAGCGAGAATGTAACCATAAAATTAGGTCCCGGTCAGCTTGCCCATCCCTGCTTCCTTTATGAGTCGATATGGTGTCTTTTGGGCGCATATCTCCTTCATAGATACAGCAAAAAGCGCACCTTTAGCGGTCAAGTAATTCTTGGCTACTGCGTTTGGTATGGCTTCGGAAGAATGATTATCGAGCAGCTAAGAACCGATAGCCTCTTCCTTGGCGGACCCTTTAGAATCTCAACCATCGTATCCGCCCTTCTCTTTATCGGCGGCATCGTGTTAACCGCTCTTATTAAACGCCGCCAGGCAATGAAACCCGTGAACGAAGCATATGTTCCGGTTTTCGGCGATATAGAGGATGAAGAAGAGAATTTAGAAACAGAAGAGGAATAAAAATGGCTAAAATCATTGATGGAAAAAAGATTTCTGCCGCAGTTCGTGATGGAGTTCGCGATGAGGTGGCAAAACTCCGCGAGCAGGGAATACATACCTGCCTTGCAGTTATCATAGTAGGTGACGACCCCGCAAGCAAAATCTATGTTGCAAACAAGGAGAAGGCCTGCGAATATACAGGTATCGAATCTCGCAAATATGCTCTTCCCGCAGAAACAACCATGGATGAGCTTTTAGCCCTTATCGATGAGCTCAATAATGATGCGAGTGTAAATGGTATCCTTTGTCAACTTCCGCTTCCTCGCGGTCTCGATGAAAAGCGAGTAATTGAGGCAATATCCCCCAAAAAGGATGTAGATGCCTTCTGCCACGAGAATGTTGGCAAAATTATGATAGGTGAATTCGACTTTTTACCCTGCACCCCCGCTGGTATAATGGAAATGCTGGAGTATGAGGGTATTGATCCCGCGGGCAAAACCTGCGTTGTAATCGGTCGCTCCAATATCGTTGGAAAACCGATGGGAATGCTCCTTCTTCATAAAAACGGAACCGTAACCATCTGCCATTCCAAAACCCGCAACCTCGCCGAGGTAACCCGCAGCGCCGATATCTTGGTTTCGGCTGTCGGCAGGGCTAATTTCGTAACCGCTGATATGGTTAGCGAGGGCGCAGTTGTTATCGACGTTGGAATGAACCGCGATGAAAACGGAAAGCTTTGCGGCGATGTTAAATATGATGAGGTAGAGAAAAAAGCCTCGGCCATAACCCCCGTTCCGGGAGGGGTTGGTCCCATGACCATCGCAGTTTTAATGAAAAATACCTTAACCGCAGCCCGCCGCCAAAATAATCTTTAAAGGGAAGAAATTGAATTGAAAAGATGCTTGTCTTTGGTTCTTTGCGCTGTGTTTGCATTCGCTCTTTCGCTGAATGTCTCCGCGCTGAGCCTCGATAAATATAATTTTAATATCAATATTGAAAACGGCTATCAGATACTAACCGAGGATAATATATCGGGGGAATCTGATTTGGTTGAGTCGCTCGGCTTTAGCACCAATTCGATGAAACAGTATTTTAAGGATAATTCCTTTATACTCTTCGCGGTAAACGAGCAGCGAACCCGACAGATTCAGGCAACCTGCATCGAAACCGAGTTTTCTCGTCAGATAATTGATATATCAAATATCGGCGAGGATGATGCTATGGGCTTTGTCAGCCGATTTATAACAGCCGATAATGTCTCTGCTGTTGAACTTGTTACTATGGGCGACATGGTCTTTTATCGTGCCTTCTCGGCTGATAAGGATAGTGGTGGAGAATTTTGCACCATTCAGTATATAACCGTTCGCGGTGGCAAACTTTATACCATCGGCTTTTTCGAAAGCAGCGCAGTTTTGAGCTCGGAATTTAAAACCTTTGCCGAGGAAACTATGGCAACCCTCTCGATACCAAACGCTTCGAGTGCCGGTGTTGGTGCTAAAAATGTTGCCGAAATGATTCTTATCATCGTTTTATTGTTGGCGGCCATAGTTGGTGCGGTCATCGTTATAATTTCGCTCGTGCGCGATTTTAAACGCTATGAAGATGATGAGCGACCGCTCTTCATCCGTAGGCGCAAGAAATAATAAAATAGCCCCTTTAGGACATACTACTTGTAGTCTGAAAGGGGCTGTTTTTTTGCATATTGATATAAAAGAAAATATTAGGCAAATCGATAAAAGGGTTTGCCCGAATTTGAATTTTGATATTATAAAGCGCGATATTTTCATCGGCGGGCGCCAAGCTGCGTTATATTTTGTTGATGGATTTATGAAGGATGCGGTTTTTGAGAAACTGATGGAGTTTTTATATAAGCTAACCGCAAACGAACTCCGCGGCATAAAGGATATGACCGAGTTCTCAAAAAGCTATATGCCATATACCGAGGCAGATTCGGCAAGTGATATTGAAACGGTGGTAACGATGCTGCTGTCGGGTCCCGCAGTCTTGCTTATCGATGGAATCCGCGATGCGCTGATAATAGATTCGCGAACTTATCCGGTAAGGGGAATAGAGGAACCACAGAAGGACCGCTCGGTTCGAGGCTCAAAGGATGGATTTGTTGAGGCACTAGTTATGAACACTGCCCTTATTCGCCGCCGCATACGCGACCCGCGCCTTCGAATGGAATACCACCAAATCGGCTCAAGTTCAAAGGTTGATATAGTTATAAGCTTTATAGATGGCGAGGCGGATGAGCGGCTTCTTAAAAAACTCCGCGAGCGAATCAAAAAGGCAAAAATCAGCGGCATATCCATGACACAGCAAGCGTTGAGCGAGGCTCTGATTCCAACCTCGTTTTTCAATCCATTGCCAAAAACCAAATTCAGCGAGCGCCCCGATTTTGCATCGGCATGCATATTAGAGGGCAAGGTTGTTGTTATCATGGATAACTCACCCGGTGTTATGATTCTGCCGGTTTCGTTTGCCGATTTCTTTAAAGAGGTCGATGATTATTATTTTCCGCCCATAACAGGCACCTATGTTAGAATAGTGCGCTGTCTTTCATCGCTGTTAACTGTCTATCTTTTACCGATTGTATTGTATTTATATAATAATGTGTCGGTCATGCCGGATTGGCTTTTGTTTTTAGCTCCAAAAGAGGAACTCTCAATATCAATATTTTTTCAGTTTCTAATACTCGAGTTTGTGGTCGATGCTCTGCGGCTTGCCTCTGTTAATACTCCCGATGCGCTTTCAAACTCTATCGGCATCATAGGCGGATTAATATTATCCGAATTTGCCATAACCGCGGGTTGGTTCATCCCCCAAACAATTTTATTCTCTGCCTTTGTTGCCATAGCATCCTTCTCTCAACCGAGCTTTGAGGTTGGCTATTCCGCAAAGTTTTTGCGAATAATTATGCTCGTTTTAACCGAACTATTATCCTTCTGGGGAATCATATTGGGAACAATAATCGGCATAGTTGCGCTGCTAAGTAGCAAAACCCTTTCGGGCCGCAACTATCTATATCCGGTTTTCCCGTTTAACCTAAAGGATTTTGGCAGAATATTTATAAGAACCCGAATAAAAAATAATCATTAAAAAGAAAACTCCGATACAATCTGTATCGGAGTTTTTTATTAGAACAAAGCAATAATGGCGGGAAGGGCATAGGATATAAACGACATTATGAGTCCCGCGGCTATAACACCAAGGAATATAATCGGCAGCGAGTGTTTGATTCGAATGCCGAGCAGCGCCGCAACTAATGCTCCTGTCCAAGCACCGGTTCCGGGCAGCGGAATCGCCACAAACATAAATACACCGATTTTCTTGTTCTTCTCGATTTTCTCGCCCTTGTTATGACCCTTTTCTTCCAATTTAATTATAAGGGGTCCAACCCCCCTAAAGCGCTTAAGGAATTTAAAGATTCGCTTGATGAAAAGCAAAACAAAGGGGATGAACAGCATGTTTCCGATAACGCATAGCGGGAAAGCAACAAACCAGTTCATATCAAAAGCGCCAAGCGCCCAGGGAAGTCCTAAACGCAGCTCGCCAACAGGAAGAGAGGAAAGCAGGAATACGGTCAGCTCATCCGGTAGAAAGCTTCTTAAAAAATCAACTATCTGATCGATCAAAAAATATCACCTTTTCAATAATGGCTTAATACCAAAGGGTAATGTTGCCATAATAATGTTTCAAAATTTCAGCATAAGACATACCATTTTCGGCAAGCTCGTTGGCGCCGTATTGGCTCATGCCAATACCATGGCCCCATCCACGAACCTCGATAAAGAAGGTGTCGGATACGGGCTGGTAGGTTATTTTATAAGAGACAGAATCAATGGTTTCCTCGCCAACGCGCTCGGTTGTAAAGATGCGCTCGCGCAGGAATCTTCCGCTATAGAGGGTGGTGGTATTACCGAACCAAACCGATTGTGCATATGTTCCGGTAGAATCATAGGAAACATTGAACCAACGGTCCTTATCAACCTTCGAGAGGTCAACTCCTGTTTCGGCCAAAACCCATTCGCATATGTCCGAAGCCTTATATGTTCTATGGGTTATGTAGTCGCGATGGTTGCGATCTATCGAGGAATCGATTGTAGCAAGATAGGGAATAGCCTTTTGGTATAAAACGGCGCTGTCGGCTGTATATCCTGCGGATAGCGGGAAATACATGGTGTGTGCAACCTGCAGACCGAAATACGGCTTGATTCCTATTACCTCGCTAACGGCATCGCTAACGGCCGAGCTCGGGGATTTAAGGCGAACTGCGGGCGCGCCATCACCCTCTGCTCCCGAGGTTAGAAGCCAACCATAGGTTGCAATAGCTTGAGCCTTTAGTGCTTCGGGCTCAAAAGCTTCGCCCATCTCGGCCTCAACAATTTGGCAAATAATATCATAGGTTGTTCCACTAACCGTTTTCTTTGTTTCGATATCATAAACGGTTAGCATGGTTGCCCCAAAGGTTTCCATTGGGTTTTCGGGAGAAGCTTCGGCAACATATCCTTCTTCCTTTAGATATTTTTCGGCATTGAGTAAAATATCTTCGGGGGATAAGGGGGCAGCCTGCTCGTAGTAGTTTGAATATTTATCAAACATAACTGCGGGATAGGGCATAAGTCCCGGTAGAACTGCGGTAGTTTTATTAATAGCTGTAATGGTGGTTGTGCCATCGTTCAGCATTGCGTTTTGAGTATCAACCAACTCGCTTTCTTCGGCGCGAAGTCTGCGGGCAACAACAACGGTATTCTGAGAAATAATGGTTATGATTTCATCCGAAGCAGAAACCTCAACCGTTGTTTTAATAGAGGAGAGTTCTAAAAGCTTTTGCAGATGATCCTCAAAAGCTTTATCGTTGTCAAAACTATCCTTTAAAAGCATATCATCAATTTCGCCCGAATATGTGAAGACGGCGAAAATTTTATAGGTGTCGCTGCTATAAAGTGTGTCAAACTTAATTGTTGGGGATTTGCGGTAGCCATCGAGATCTACCATATCGGCAATATCCGAAAGCATAAGCTTGCCTCTGCAATCGGGTCCGTAAATTACAATGTTGCGGTAGTATTGCTCGGCGGTTATTTCGCCCTTGATATATGGTGTGCCATAGAAATAACTGTACCAATCATTAAAGAGGTGGTGCTCATAGTAGCCCGCTTCTTTATTTATTTCGGTAACAATCGGGCAAGCAATGTCGGTTCCATCAATTTCCAGGTATCCGATAGTATCGGAATTATATTCATATAGCTGAGCCATAGAATCAATAATGCCGTTTTCGGATATGCCGCCTTCGGCATGCATGGCGCTATAGTCTTTATAGATTTTCTTTATAACTACGGGCTCTATGAAGAACATATAAGCTACAAGACCGCCAAATAAGAAGGCTATTGTAAGGAAGAAGATAAACAAGCGCTTTAAAAACTTGTGTTTCTTTTCGGGCTTAGCGGGTTCATCATTGTGGCCCGTAAAGAGCTGCTCCGAAATATCATCATTGTTTTCTACTGTATCAAAAGGAGAGAGGTTTTCGGTTTCGGCTACTCCCTCTGCCTCGGGGGTATTCACCTGATCATCGGCTTTCTCTGCTATTTTTTCGCAAAGAGAGCAGTCGGGATTTGATTCCTCAATTTTATTAATGCCCGAAGAGAGATCGCGAACATATTCAAACAGCAGCTCTCTGCAGATTTGCTTTCTAAGGTCGCGGTCATCGGTTAGGGCGATTATAGCTTGAGGACCGCATTCGATAACGCATCCGCCAAAACGACCATCAGAGGTTACGAGCGGTATAGAACCTTTGGGAAGGGTGATTTCTTCCTGCGCTCCAAGACCTGATAAATCTCTTGTCTCGAGCGGATAACCTATCGCGGAGCAAAGATTGGGCAGAAGGGCGTTTTCGCCATCGGCTTGTCCAACAACAAACAAAAGTTGGCTGCGCGAAACCGCACGACCAAGCGAACGAACAAAACTCGCTCTGTCTTGAGGTTTGTCGGATAACAGTCGCATAGTGCAACAACCGCAAAGATTAAATTCAAGTTCAAAATCCGAAGCCGAACAATAATATATGATGTCGGCCTTAATCGGTGCAGCCATTCTTTTCTCTCCTTAAAAGGTTAATAAAAATTAGGTGGTTGAATTATCGGGTTCTTGTGATATGGTATCACTTGAGGTATCAGAGGATGTTGTTTCCTCCGATGAGGTTGTTTCCGATTCGGTGGGTGCGGAAGAGTTTTCTGTGTTAGACCCGGTTCCGTTTACCGAAGAGGCATCGCTAAACGGGTTATTAATGCCCTTTTTATCATAGTATGCCTGCGGATGGCGGGCGTTTTCGTTTACTGTGATAATTTCTTTATCAACAGTAGCCTCCTCATCGGGGCGAACTCGCCTTGCAACAACTACAAGCCTTGCATCGGTAAAATCAGTCGAGCAGGTAGAAAGGGTAACAAGCTGGTCATCCTCGGCGATATCAATATCAACATTAAATATGCTGCGTTCCTTGAGTGCCGAAACATATGCCAAGAAATCTTCGCTTGTTGCGAAATCGGAAACATTGTATGCAAAAACATTGCCGTTATCCTGCTCGGGAGAAGCATTGGTAACGAATACCGCAAAGATTTTATAGCTTTCGGTATTATAAAGAGTTTGCATAGTAAATACAGGGTTTTCCTTGAGGAAATAAATATCCTTAAAGAGCTTTAATGTGCCGAACATGGACTTATCCTTCATCTCGTGGCCATAAATAACGAGATTTTTGCTTGTCTCCTCGGCAGAAATCTTGCTTCCCGCCGCAAAGAAAAGTGTTCCATAGCGGCTTTCTTCTTTGAGGAAGTTGTGGGTTAGATAGAAATCATCATCGGCTCCCAAAACAACAGGGTTATCAACCCTTGTTCCGGGAATGGTAATCCAAGCCTTGGTATCGGGGTTGCGGCGCAGAACCTCCTCGAATCCCATATAAACACCGGTCTCATCCTTTTCGGTGTTGTTCTTGTCGAATTCATCGCGGGTGCTGCTGTCGATTCCTTTTTGAACATTGCTTTCATGGAAATATGTGATCATATAGATCGAGGAAACAACAAGAGCAACGAGTGCGATAATGAATATAAGCTTGCGAACCATCTCGCCGAGCTTATCACCCTTCCAAGGCAGGAGTGAATGCAGGAAATGAACCAACTTGCTTTCGGGCGCGTTTTTATCCTTGTTCTTTTTAACCTTGGTTTTATTTTTTACCCTAATGGGTGCGGGTGCGGCATTATTTGTTTCAGGCTCATCATCCTCAATGTCGCCAACCGAGATAAATGCATTGTTTGCCTCTGTTGCAGCCATATCGGTGCTTACGGGAATATGATCCTCTTCGTTCCAAAACTCTTCGGTAACGAAATTATCAATTTCGGGAAGGGGACCGGGTATTGGTGCTGATTTCTTTCCAAAAATGGAGAGTATTTTTGCTTTAACTGTGGCGGGAGCACTCACGGGAGCAAAATCATCCTCATCAATATACGAGAGATAATCGCTCTGATTTTTGGTATATTCCAGAGCCTCATCCTTGGATATGGGCTCGTAATGGTCGTTTTGTGCAACCGAGCTGATCATTTGCGCGAGTTCTAAATCGGTAAAGCTCTTCTGGCATGCAACATCCGAAACCGAAAACTTGCGAGTATCGGCCTTAATGCCGATGGGAGGTTGCTCTTGCAAAACCTTGGGTGCAGAACCAATGGCGAATCCGCCCTGCATAATATTGGGCAGCGAGCATAGATATCTGCGAAGCAGATCAAGCGCTGTCTTGGCAGAATTTCTTCTAACCTTTTCGCGCTCGTTTCTGCCGTGTCCAAGCGTTGTTTTGCGAATCCAAACATTATGCTTGTCGGCAAGAGCAATATAAACCAGTCCAACCGGCTTGCTTTCGCTGGCGCCGGGACCTGCAACTCCGGTGATACCAATACCGATATCAGCGCCTGCCATTTTTCGAACACCCATAGCCATATAGGCTGCGGTATGCTCGCTAACAGCACCATGTTTTGCAATAATTTCCTCGGGAACTCCGAGCGCATTAGTTTTAACTCGGTTGGCATATGCCGAAATACCAAACTCAAAAACAGCCGAAGAGCCCGCAACCTCGGTTATCATCGAGGAAAGCATACCTGCGGTGCAGGATTCTGCTGTTGCGATTTTAAGGCCTTTATCCTTTAGCATTTCAACAACAAGGGTTTGAAGATTTTCGCAGTCAACTCCATAAACCGAATCACCTAATATATCGGTGATACCATTTATAACGGGTTTGCATAAAGCATCGGCAGCAGTAACACTTGCCGATGATGCAGTAACGCGGAGATAAACCTCTCCCTCGTTTGCATAGGGAGCAACGGTGGGGTTGTGGAGCTTGGTTAAATGTTTGATTTGATTTTCAATCTTCGATTCGCTTTCGCCAAAAATGCGAACCTTATGCGAAACAATAACATTTTGGCTTTTTTTCTCAAGATAAGGTTTAACATATTTTTTAAACATGTATTCCATCTCGGAAGGAGGACCCGGAAGAATAATAACGGTATTGCCGCCGTGCTCGATAACGCATCCGGGAGCGGTTCCGACATCATTTTTTAATATATGTGCACCTTTGGGCATAAGGGCCTGCTTGTAGTTGCTTTTGGTCATGGTCCTTCCGGTGCGCTGGAAATAAGCCTCTATTTGGGCGCGGCTTTCGGCATCTTCGGTTAAGGATAAACCAAAATAGGAAGCAACACATTCTTTGGTCATATCATCCTCTGTCGGTCCAAGACCTCCGGTTAAAATGATAACCTGGCTGCGTTTTAGCGCCGAGGAAAGCTCCTGCTTGATGCGCTCTTCGTTATCACCAACAACCGATTGGTTATAAATGTTTATACCAAGGGTTGCCAATTCTTCCGATAGAAATCGGGCATTGGTGTTAACGATATTACCAAGCAGCAGTTCGGTTCCAACGCAGATAATTTCTCCGTTCATTAGTTTGCCTCCAATTAGTCAATATAGGAGTATTCGGTAGCGGCAATAGCGCGCTCAACAAGCTCCTCGATGTTAAGCTTCTCCTCCGCGATTTCGCATTGCTCTATAGTCGGGCGAGTGCGGGGATGGCGAGGGGTAAATACTGTGCAACAGTCCTCATAGGGTTGAATAGAAATTTCGAAGGTGTCGATCTTGCGAGATATTGCAATAATATCCTCCTTGTCCATTCCGATAAGCGGGCGAAGAATAGGCATTTCTGCAAGGGTGTCAACAACTCCGAGTGCGGGTAGTGTTTGGCTTGCAACCTGACCCAAGCTTTCACCGGTTATAAGCGCGCCACATCCGCGAGCCGCAGCCAGTTTCTGTGCGATGCGGAGCATCATTCTGCGCATAATAAGGGTGAAATATTCTTCGGGACAGTTCTTGGCTATCTCTTCTTGAATTTCGGTGAAAGGAACAATGCCAAGTCGGATGGTTCCGCTATAGCGAGCAACCTTTTCGAGCAACTGGCGAACCTTTAACTCGGCGCGGGGGCTGGTATAGGGAGGGCTTGCAAAATGGATAGCGTTCAATTCGAGTCCGCGGCGAGCCATCAAATATGCGGCAACGGGACTATCAATACCACCCGAAATCATAATAGCGGCTCTTCCGGCGCTCGAAACAGGCATGCCGCCTGCTCCGCGAATCTGTCCTGCGCGGATGAAGGCATCGTGGTCGCGGATCTCAATCGTTACAACCTGCTCGGGATTGTGAACATCAACCGAGAGATGGGGGAACGCTTCGAGTAAAACTCCGCCGATTTCCATGCAGATTTCGGGAGACTTTAGCGGGAACTTTTTATCCGAGCGCTTGGCCTCAACCTTAAAGGTTGAAACAGCCGCGAGCGCGGGTGCGAGATATTCTCGAGCAACCGCTTTTATGCGTTCGATATCCTTTTCGCAAACAGCGGCGCGGCTATATGCCGAAATGCCGAAAACTGTTCCAACTCGTTCGGCAGCCTCCTCCATCGGGAAGGAGTCATCCTTCGGGGTTATAACGATGGTGGATTGTGCGCGGCTGATATCAAAAGCGCCAAGATTTGTGAGTTTGCGCCTAATATTCTTAACCATTATATCTTCGAAGGTACGGCGATTTAGTCCCTTTAAAACAAGCTCACCGTTCTTAATTAGTATAATCTCTTTCATTTGCTGCTCCTTAATGTTTCCTTTGCTTTTTTAAGAGAATCAAAAAGTCTATCAATGTCTCCCTTTTCGTTATAGCGCGAAAGGCTGATTCTGAGCGCGCTATCAACCAAAGAGGAGGGAAGACCCATAGCGTTTAAAACATAGCTGCCCTTGCCTTTTGCACAAGCACTTCCGCTCGAAACGAAAATTCCTTCCGCTTCCAAGAAATGAAGCAGAGTTTCCGAACGATATCCCTCTACCGAAATATTTAGAATATAGGGTAGAGCATTTTCGGGTGAGTTTATTGAAATAAACCCGCATTCCGAGAAAAGCTTTGCGGCATAGTCGCGCAACTCTATAATTTTATTGTTATCCTTCGGCAATTCCTCGATAGCTCCGCGAAGTCCCGCAATAAGCGGAACACTTTCGGTTCCGGAGCGAAGGCCGGATTCTTGACCGCCGCCGATGATATATGCGGGCAGGTGGAGCCCTTTCTTTTTATATAGGATGCCAACGCCTTTCGGTCCGTGAATTTTATGTCCGCTTGCCGATAAAAGGTCAACCCCTAAAGCGGCGGGCGAAATTTTCATTTTGCCAAAGCCTTGAACGGCATCGCAATGAAGAATAGCGGGTGCCTTAGCGCGGGTTATGGCGGCGCGGGCTGCCGAAACCGGCTGGATGGCTCCGGTTTCATTATTAACAAGCATGATGCTGACTAAAATTGTGTTGGAGTTTACAGCATCAAAAATATCCGATTCTTTAATAACTCCGTTTTGGTCGGGCATTAGGCGGATTACCTCAAAGCCCTCATCCTCCAAAACCTTTATAGCCTCTAAAACCGAGGGGTGCTCGATAGCGGTTGTTACAATGCGGTTGCCTCTTTTACGGCGAGATTTTGCAGCGCCGAAAATAGCGGTATTGTTTACTTCAGTTCCGCTGCCCATAAAGAATATCTCATCATCGCGGCAGGAAAGCATAGAGGAAACGGCCGAGCGGGCGAGCGAAAGTTCACCTTCGGCGTTCATTCCCATAATGTGAAGGGAAGAAGGGTTGCCGTAGTTTTCCTTTAGAGTGTGAGTTATATATTTGACCGCGGTATCGCAAACCATGGTTGTTGAACTGTTATCAAGATAAACCGAATTGTTCAAGCATATGCCCCCAGTATATAATTAAGCAAGTATATTATAATACTAAATACATCATATTACAACATTTATTTGCGAAAAAAGACCTATAAATTAGCGCCGTATATAAGTATGTGTCAAAAGGGGATAATAAAGGCAAAAAAATGCTTGACAATTGACTTGCTCGGTGGTATAGTAGTTAAGCCGCATATTGCGGGCTTTTTTAAGTTGCCCATATTTTTGGGTACGCCCGAACAGTAGCGAGACTGAAATTAAGGCAGGTGCCAAGGAAATGTATGCAATCATCGAAACCGGCGGAAAGCAGTATCGTGTAGAGAACGGCGATGTTATCTATGTAGAGAAGCTCGGCGCTGAGGAAAACGCAGAAATCACCTTTGACAAGGTTGTTGCTGTATGCGATAAGAAGCTCAAGGTGGGCAAACCGTATGTTAAAGATATGGTTGTTAAAGCTGTCGTTCTCAAGAACGGCAAGGGTAAGAAGATAAACATCTTCACCTACAAGCCCAAGAAGGGTAGTGCCCGTCATATGGGTCACAGACAGCCGTACACCAAGGTTCAGATTAGCGAAATCGCTAAGAATGACTAAGGTAAAATTTTTCGGCGATGAAAACCGTCTTAGCGGTTTTTCAGTAACCGGACATTGCACGGTAGACAGCCGGGATACCGAAGGTAAACTGGTCTGTGCAGCGGTTTCATCCGCTGTTTATATGGCTGCCAATACCTTAACAGAGATAGAAAACGCGGTTTGCGATATAACCGAAACCGATGGACATCTCTCGCTCAAGGTAAAGAAGGAAACAGAAGGAACTCAAACAGTTCTCAAAGGTCTTCTTCTACATCTGCAGCAATTATCCGAACAATACAGTAACATTGAATTAAACTTGGAGGTGTAAACCGATGTTAAAGATTAACATACAGTTATTTGCTCATAAAAAAGGTATGGGTTCTACCAAGAACGGTCGTGACAGTGAGTCTAAGCGTCTCGGCGTAAAGCGCGCTGATGGTCAGTTTGTTCTCGCAGGTAACATTCTCGTTCGTCAGAGAGGAACCCACATCCATGCCGGTAACAACGTCGGCAAGGGTTCTGATGATACCCTTTTCGCACTCATCGACGGAAAGGTAAAGTTTGAGCGTGTAGGCCGCGACCGCAAGCAGGTTAGCATCTACGCAGCTGAATAATCAGATTTGCCCGGCTGATATTTTAGCCGGGCTTCATTTTTTCTCTAAACTATTTGAAAGGTAAGGGCGGCTTCGGCCGTATTGGAATATGTTTGTAGATATAGCAACAATTCATTTAAAAGCGGGCGATGGCGGCAATGGCGCCGTTTCGTTCCATCGTGAAAAATATGTTGCAGCCGGCGGACCCGATGGTGGCGATGGCGGCAGGGGCGGAAACATAATTTTTGCGGTTGATGATAATCTTTCAACCCTGGCAGATTTCCGCTATAAGCGTAAATATGTTGCCGAAAGCGGCCAAAATGGTGCAACTTCGCGCCGAACAGGCAAGAGTGCACCCGATCTAACCGTTTATGTTCCGAGAGGAACCTTGGTTCGTGATGCCGATAACGGCAGTATTATTGCCGATATTTCGGATGATGAACCCGTTGTTATAGCCCAAGGCGGTCGTGGCGGTTGGGGTAACTGGCATTTTGCCAATTCAACCCGCCAGGTTCCCCGTTTTGCAAAGAGTGGTATGCCGGGAG
The DNA here is from genome assembly GCA_045659535.1 of Acutalibacteraceae bacterium. Taxonomy (GTDB): domain Bacteria; phylum Bacillota; class Clostridia; order Oscillospirales; family Acutalibacteraceae; genus SIG589. Next base: position 2,371 of record JAZOXC010000069.1, on the reverse strand, counting down.
AGCGTCTTGATGTAACCCTCGAGCTTAAACTTCTTGCCGATGTTGGACTAATAGGGTTTCCTAATGTTGGAAAATCCACCCTTGTTTCGGTTGTGAGCGAGGCAAAGCCCAAGATAGCCAACTATCACTTCACAACTCTAACCCCTGTTCTCGGCGTTATTCGAATGAATGAGGGCAGCTCCTTTGTTATGGCCGATATTCCCGGTCTGATCGAGGGTGCGGGCGAGGGAGCAGGACTCGGTCATGAGTTCTTGCGCCATGTTGACCGTTGCCGTTTGCTCGTTCATGTAATCGATGTTTCGGGCAGCGAGGGCCGCGATCCGATTGAAGATTTCGAAAAAATCAACCATGAGCTTGCGGTGTTCAGCGAGGAACTCGCAACCCGCCAGCAGATTGTTGTTGCCAATAAATGCGATTTAACCGATGATGAAGAGGTTGAGCGTATCGGCGAATGGTTCCGCTCGCGCGGATATGCATTTTTCCCTGTAATGGCCGCTATTGCCGAGGGAACCGATAAGCTTGTAAATTATATTGCAAGCGAGCTTGCGAAGCTTCCGCCTATCATCCGTTATGAGCCCGAAAAACGCGAAGAAATCATCACTTTCACCCCGAAAAAGCGCAACTTCTCGGTTCGCAAGGAGGGGGCGGCTTATGTTATCGAGGATGCAGAATGGCTTCTTAAGATTCTCGAAACCGTTGACCCCGAGGATTATGAGTCGCTTCAGTATTTCCAGCGCGTGATGAAAGAAAGCGGAATAATCGCCGCGCTTGTTGAAGCAGGTGTTCATGATGGCGATACCGTTAAACTTTATGATATCGAGTTCGATTATATCTCTTAAGGGGAATTTTTATGGAAAAACCAATGCAGCTTAATCCCGCAACTCTCGCTTTTATGGGCGATGGAGTATATGGTCTTCTTGTTCGCGAAAAGCTTTGCGAAATTTCTCGACCCTCGGGCGAGCTACATTCGCTTTCTGTAAAACTCGTTAATGCTTCTGCGCAGGCTAAAAGTTTTAAACTTATCGAACCTATGCTTTCGGAGCAGGAAATGAGTGTCTTTAAAAGAGGCCGCAATTCGCATACAAACGGAACTCCGAAAAACTCTTCGAGCGGTGAGTATCATGCTGCAACAGGACTCGAAGCATTGTTTGGTTTTTTATATCTCGATGGTCAAATCGAGCGAATGAAAGAGCTTTTTTCGGTTATATGGAGCGATTTTTTGGATAATATATAAACGAGGTGTTTATATATGCGCAGTCCAAAAAGAGCTCTTTTGGATATAGTTGTTTATTTTATCGGCTGCGGAATTTATTCCGCGGCCGTTGTTGTTTTTACCGAGCCAAACCGCATATCACCGGGCGGGCTTACAGGTGTTTCGTTGCTTATCAATTATTTCTTTTCTCTGCCCGTAGGAATCGTGGTTTTCCTGCTTAATGTACCGCTATTGGTGGTTGGCTTTTTGCGCTATGGCGGTAGATTTATTATAAACACCGCAATCGCAACCGCTATAATGTCGCTAATGCTCGATGTGGCCGCCTATGTTTTGGTTCCATATTATACCGATGGTATTTTGGCATCGATTTTTGGCGGAATAATGATGGGCGCGGGGCTCAGCCTTGTCTTCCTTCGCGGCGCAACAACGGGTGGGGTTGATATTGCCGCAAAGCTTATAAACAGCCGCTATCCCTTTATTTCAATAGGCAGAATAATACTTGTTATGGATTTGGCGGTGGTTATCTCTTCGGCAATAGCTTATAAAAATTTCGAGAGCGCGCTTTATTCTGTTATTTCACTTTATACCTCATCGCGGGTTATAGATATTTTGCTTTATGGTACCGATAGGGGAAAGCTTATTCATATAGTAACCGAAAAAGCCGAGCAAATATCCGATTCTGTTTTTCGCGAGATGAATAGGGGAGTAACTATTTTACCGGCTTATGGTGGCTATACGGGGTCGGAGAAAAAGGTGCTTTTATGCGCCATGCGACCATCCGAGGTGTCAACCTTTCAGCGAATTGTTCGCGCTGCCGACCCGGGCGCTTTTATCATAATTTCGGATGCGGGCGAAATACTTGGTCGCGGCTTTAAAAGAAATGAATAAAAGGCTTGATTATTTCAAAAAGCTGTTGTATAATAACTTGGCAACTTAATCGCCGGTGTGTTGGAATTGGCAGACGAGGCGGACTCAAAATCCGTTGGTAGCGATACCGTGCGGGTTCGACCCCCGCCACCGGCACCAAAAAGAAGTAACTTTTGTTTACCAAAAGTTACTTCTTTTTTTATCCAAGCCGCAGGCTTGGTATATCATCACGCTTTAGCGTGTATATCATCGCCGTAGGCGTATATCATCACCGAAGGTGCATACTCCTGC
>JAZOXC010000068.1:0-5364 GCA_045659535.1 Acutalibacteraceae bacterium | reverse complement strand
GCTGAACGGTTCCTCTCTTAAGTGCCTCATCGCTAATTGCGAACAGCTCTTCCCTATTATCAACTACAAAGTAACCGATTCCGTTATCCATCGCAAAAGCGATATCCTCATCGGTTTTATTATTTGAATGGAAATAAGCCGAAGAAAGCGGAAAACCTGCGCGCAAAGCGGTATATATCTCGCCGGGAGAAACAACATCGATCGACATTCCCTCCTCGCGCATTATCTCATAAATGCGCTTAAAGGAGGAAGCCTTAGAAGCATACATAACCTTGCCCTTATCGCCAAAAGCGGATTTAACGGCATTTATATAGGTTTTGCAGATGTTTCTGATTCGGTTTTCGTCCATCAAGTAAAGCGGGGTTCCGTATTTCTTGGCAAGGGCTACGGTATCCTGTCCCGCAAAGGTTAGATTTCCATCGGCCGAAACACCAATGTTATCACAAATGAAAATATTTTCGTTTAACATAAAAAGTCCTTTTTAAAGCATAGTTGCCCTGAGCTCATCACCCGAAAGCGGAGATAAATCAGCGGGAGCGATATCAAAAACGGTTTTGCAACCGCAGTCGCCGCGCTCGCTTAATCTATAAACTGCTCTTGCATATGCAACCAATGCACTTGCGGTAAATTCGGGGTTTGAATCAAGCTTTAGGCTATATTCGATGGTATTGCTGTGCTCGCCTGCAATACCGGTTTTTCCGGTTCTGATAACAACGCCGCCATGCGGAATTTCGCTATGGTCGCGCTTCATCTCATCAAGGGAAATAAAGGTTACGGTTGTATCATAATCGGCGAAATAATTGGGCATAGTTTTGATTTTTTCGGCGATTTCTTCTTTATTTGCGCCATCCTCGACAACAACATAACACTCGCGAATATGCTTTTGGCGAGTTGTTAGTTCCGGGGTTTCGCCATTTCTTACGGCCGATAGAGTTTCCTCAACCGGAACAGTATATTGGCGGGCATCAATTACACCCTCAATGCGGCGAATTGCATCGGAATGCCCCTGGCTAACACCTCTGCCCCAAAAGGTATAATCCTTGCCATCGGGCAGAATAGCCGAAGCATAAAGGCGGTTTATCGAGAACATTCCCGGATCCCAACCGCAAGAAATCAAAGCAGTTGTTCCGTTTGCATAGGCAGCGGCATCAACAAATTCAAAATGCTGCGGAATCTTTGCATGGGTATCAAAGCTATCAACAACATTGAAATCGCAAGCGAGTGCGGGAGTCATCTTGGGAAGATCGGTAGCACTGCCGCCGCAAATTATAAGAACATCAATTTTATCCTTGAAATCCAGGATATCATCAACCGAGTAAACAGGGGTATTAAACGGGGTTTTAAGGTCGGCGGGATTTCTTCTTGTGAAGATTCCGACAAGCTCCATATCAGCATTTTGATGCGCAGCACATTCAACTCCGCGACCTAAATTGCCATATCCGTAGATAGCGATTTTCATAAAAGTCTCCTTTTAAAAGGGAAAAATAAAATTAGATAAGGTTCTGCTCGCGCATTAAATCGAGCAGCTTTGCCTCGTTCTGCGGCTCCATAGCGGTTAGCGGCAGGCGGAGGTAGTTCTCGCAGAATCCCATAGCGGCAACAGCAGCCTTTGCGGGAATGGGGTTAACCTCGCAGAAAAGAGCATCGATAAGATCGAGATACTTAAGCTGCATAGCGGCAGCACCGGCAGTATCTCCCTCTAAATACTTTTTGCACATTAAAGAGGTCTCGGCAGGCATAATATTAGAAAGAACCGAGATAACGCCCTTTCCGCCGAGCGACATGGTGGGAATAATTTGGTCGTCATTTCCCGAATAAATATCGATCTTATCTCCGCAAAGAGCGGCGACCTTTGCAACTTGGGAAATGTTTCCGCAAGCTTCCTTAATTGCAACAATGCGGGGATGATCAGCCAAAACAGCAACGGTTTCGGGAAGAATATTACAACCGGTTCTACTGGGAACATTATAAAGAATGCAGGGTTTAGTCGAAGCATCGGCGATAGCGCGGAAGGACTCGATCATACCCTTCTGGGTTGCTTTATTATAATAAGGAGAGATGAGCAGCATTGCATCAGCTCCAACCTCACAAGCATATTCGGTTAATGCTATTGCATATGCGGTATCATTCGAGCCTGTTCCTGCGATAACGGGAACGCGACCTGCTACCTTATCAACACAAAATTTAATAACAGCCTTATGCTCTGCATCGGTAAGGGTCGAGCCTTCGCCGGTTGTTCCGGCAACAACGATAGCATCAATTCCCTGCTCGATCTGCCATTCGATATGTTTACCAAAGTTCTCGTAATCAACGCCATCCTTATTAAGCGGGGTTACAATAGCGGTAGCGGCACCAGTAAACACAGTATTTTTCATAAAAATTCTCCTTTGGTCGTAAGCATACATAATATGCCAGTTTATCAAAATAAAAAATGACAGCTGCTGAAATGCAACTATCATCCAAAATTCATACAAAAAATATGCATCGCAGCATGTTTTTGCTCTATAAATTCTGTATGATAGCACTCCGCATATCTGCGACAGCAACCAAAATCTTATTTCCGGCTGCCAGATCGGAATTTTGCCATATTCCGTCTTCGGCAACGCAACCCTTTCACCACTATGCCCCGGCAGGCGAAAATTAGCGGATACTCTTGATGCGATGCACCTCTATCGCTATGGATTATAGCATAATTAGTTCGTTATGTCAACCCGAAACACCGCTTTTTCTACAATAATTTAACTGCACCTATTAGATTGACTAACACTCGGTATTATGTTAAAATATTTTAGGTAAAAGGAGGTGTGGCTATGAGCAAAGCATTAATAGCAATGAGCGGTGGAGTTGATTCGAGCGTTGCGGCATATTTTTGTGTTCGAGATGGATATGAATGCATGGGTGCTACTATGCGACTTTTCGGAAAAGAAGATATAAATCTTGATTCGAGCTGTTGCTCTCTCGATGATATCGAGGATGCAAGAAGCATCGCCACACGACTTGGATTCCCCTTTGAGGTATTTAATTTCAGAGAAGATTTTGGGCGCGAGGTTATCGACCGCTTTGTAAAAGCATACGAGCTCGGTGCAACCCCAAACCCCTGCATTGATTGCAATAGATATATAAAATTCGAGCGGTTTTTCAAAAAAATGAAAGAACTTGAGTTCGATTATATCGTTACCGGTCATTATGCGAGAATCGAAGAAAAGGATGGTCGATTCCTGCTAAAGAAAGCAGCGGACCTATCAAAGGATCAATCCTATGTTCTCTATTCCCTATCCCAAGAGCAGCTATCGCATACACTTTTCCCGCTCGGGTGCCTAACAAAGGATGAGGCTCGCGAAATCGCGCTCGAAAACGGATTTGTTAACGCAAAAAAGCATGATAGCCAAGATATCTGTTTTGTTCCCGATGGCGATTATGCCGCATTTATCGAAGCATATACAAAAAAAGAATATCCCGATGGTGATTTTTGCGATCGTTGCGGAAAACGCATTGGAACCCACAAGGGCATAATTCGATATACAATCGGTCAGCGCCGCGGACTCGGTCTCGCCCTCCCCGCCCCGATGTATGTTTGTGAAAAGGATATTGAAAACAACAAGGTGATCCTTTGCTCCAACGAGGAACTTTTTGCCAAAGAGCTCTATGCCAAGGATTTCAACTGGATTGCTTTCGAGACCCCCGAAAAAACATTTAAGGCAAATGCTAAAATCAGATACAACCAAAAAGAACAGCCCGCAACCGTAAACATCGAGGAAAACGGACTTGTCCATATCGTATTTGATGAACCGCAAAGAGCGATATCAAAGGGTCAAGCCGTAGTTTTATATGATGGAGATATCGTTTTGGGCGGCGGAACAATAATATAAATTAAAAGAACTGCTTCACGGTTTAGTGAAACAGTTCTTTTTTTATTTCTTATTTACGGAGTAAAACTCCATCGTTTCTGAGAGCCTCGCGAACCTTCTGAACATCAACAGTCTGAACGGTTGCATCGGTAGAAATAGCAACTGCGGCTGCAGCGCCTGCTGCCTGACCGGTCATAACACAGGTACCCTGAATACGGGTGCTGGAATGAGCGATGTGATCAACCGAGATGCATCTTCCGCAAACGAGAAGATTCTTGATTCTCTTGGGAGCGATACAGCCATAAGGAATACCATAGGAATCGCCCTTGATAGCTCCGCCGAGAGCGCGACTCTTACCAAACGGATCATGGATATCGATAATATACGAACCGCAAGCAATTTCATCATCGGTATGAACGCAGTTGATTGCATCAACGCCTCTAAGTTTCTTCTGTCCAACAAGGCGGCGGGTTTCGCGAACACCTAAAACATTACTCGATTCAACAATATAAGAATTCTCGAATCCGGGAACATATCTCTTAAGGAAGTCGGCAAGATAGATAACCTGCTTATGAGCAATAACGGCGGCCTTGGAAAGCTCAACCGCATCGGTTCCGTCAACGCCGATAACTCGCGACATATTAACAATCAACTCATTGGGGCGACCGGAATAGAAGAAAAGAATTCTTCCCTGCGGAAGCGGAATTAAATCGCCGTTTTCCTCAAAGCCAACAGTTCCGGCATATTCGAGCTTTAAGAACTCTTCTTTATCAATGCCGAGATCCTCGAAGCGAAGGTTTTTGTTGTTATATTTAGCGGGGTTCTGCGATAAATCTACATTGCCCATCGAGAACATAACCGAGCAGGGCTGAACAGCAAGTATGTTCTTGGATTCTTCGGTATCATATTTGCTCGAAGAATTAATCTCGAAATGCATATGATCGAAACCTGCACTTCTAAGGTCGCTGCCCGAATCGGACTCGCAGCCCATAACATATTCTTCGCCTGCTTCATAGAAAATATCACCATCGCCGGTTGCATCGATAAACATCTTTGCACTAACACCTTCGATACCCGACTTGGTATGTATAATAAGGTTTTTAACCTCATCATCGGCAGCAATTGTCTTAATAAGGTCGGCATGAAATAAAATTTCTACTCCTGCCTCGGTTGCTAAATCAAGCAAAACCGCCTTAAAAAGATGGGGTCCAACTCTCTTGGATGCGCTGTTGGGGCAACCATATTTATTCTGATAATCAACCATGCGATCGATAATTTCTTTACCGATGCCGCCAAAAGTGTTTCCGCTGTTATCCTTATGTGCATCAAAGGGCGAAACATGACCATTGGTTGCAAGACCACCAAGGCAGCCGCTCTTTTCGATAAGGAGGGTTTTCTTGCCGCCGCGAGCAGCCGCGATAGCTGCTGCAGTTCCTGCAACACCGCCGCCAACTACAACAACATCGGCCTCATAGCGAACATTAACACTTGCTGACAAATTAATTGTAGACATAGT
>JAZOXC010000067.1:0-2492 GCA_045659535.1 Acutalibacteraceae bacterium | reverse complement strand
TCGGTATCGAACTTAACCATAACGCCGATTTTGCCGCCTGCGTGTACATAGGTTACAACTGCACCCTCATAACGCTCGAAACGACGAATCTTGATGTTCTCACGAACTGCAAGGAAGAGCTCCTGTACCATTTCTTCAACGGTCTTTCCATCTTCTTTGCATGCGAGAAGAGCATCCATATCAGCGGGAGCCTGAGCTGCGATAACACCTGCAACGCGGGCTGCAAGAGCCTTAAAGCCATCGCTGTTTGCAACGAAGTCGGTCTCGGCATTGATTTCAACAACAACACCTACGCCATCGATAACTGCTGCATAAACAGTTCCTTCTGCGGCGATACGATCGGCCTTCTTTGCCTGCTGAGCAAGACCCTTTTCTCTTAAATAATCAATAGCGGCGTCAATGTTACCGTCGGTCTCAACGAGAGCCTTTTTGCAGTCCATCATACCACAACCGGTCTTTTCGCGTAACGCCTGAACATCTTTAGCGGTAAAAGCCATTATTATTTCCCCCTATAAATTATTCAGCATCGGTAGCTTCAGCTTCCTCTGCAACCTCTTCGGTTGCTGCGGAACCCTGAACGCCCTGTCTTCCTTCGATAACAGCATTTGCGATGGTCTCTGCGATGAGTTTAACAGCGCGGATAGCATCATCGTTACCGGGGATTACAGCATCGATCTCATCAGGATCGCAGTTGGTATCAACGATAGCAATGATCGGGATGCCAAGCTTCTTTGCTTCCTGAACAGCGATTCTCTCCTTGCGGGGATCAACTATGAACATAGCACCCGGCAGTTTCTGCATATTTTCGATACCGCCAAGGAACTTCTCGAGCTTTTCGATCTCGAGGTTGAGTTTAATTACTTCTTTCTTGGGAAGGAGCTCAAAAGTACCGTCGTCACGCATAGTGCGGAGCTGAGCTAAACGGTTGATTCTGCGACGGATAGTACGGAAGTTGGTGAGCATACCGCCGAGCCAACGAGCGTTTACATAGGGCATCTCGCAATGGATTGCCTCTTCCTTAACGGAATCCTGAGCCTGCTTCTTGGTTCCAACGAAGAGAATATCCTTGCCTTCTGCGGAAATGTCGCGAGCGAAGAGATAAGCCTCGTTGAGCTTCTTAACGGTCTTCTGCAAGTCGATGATGTAGATACCGTTACGTTCGGTGAAAATGTACTCAGCCATTTTCGGGTTCCAGCGACGGGTCTGATGTCCGAAATGAACACCGGCCTCGAGTAGCTGTTTCATAGATACTACTGCCATTTTAATTACCTCCAAGGTTTTTCCTCCATTTCGCAACCGTTTTCTCGGTTTAACCGATTGCTCGGCACCCTGCACCGTGTTGCAAAATGTGTGTTTTTATTTGCTGCCGGGCATATTTCGGCAGCCTAACGATTATATCATAATGGTTGCAAGAATGCAAGCATTATTTATAATAAGTATAAATTTTTTCGCATTTTTCTTTTATCAGCTCGCGAAGGGACAGCGGTTTTATAACCTCGAGCGTATCGCCAAACTGCATAATGAAGTTTACAAGACCCTCGCTTATGAGCGCTTCGGCATCGAAAACAAAGGTATCCTCCCCGCATTCTCTAACCGAGATTTTATCGCCGAAACGATCTATTATCTGCTCGAGCATTCCGTTTTTGCAGCGCAGGGTTATTTTTGCCTGCTCGCCGCCAAACATGCTAAAGGCTTTGCTCGCATAATCGGCAACATCGAAGCTGTTTTTATACTCGCTTACCTCGCTGAAATTTCGAGCCTTCTCATCCGATACCACGGTTTTGCGCATTCGGTCGAGGCGAAGCTGCATCAAGTTATCGTATTTTTCATAATTGCAAACAAGATAATAATGGTCGTCCGCCCAAACAAGCGCATAGGGACTTACCTTCATCTGCTTTTCGCTAAGCACGATTTTGCCGTTTTCCAAATTGCGCCTGCAATATTTAAAGGTTAGCTTTTTCGAATCCTTAATGGCTCGCGAGGCAGCATCGATGCTATAAAAAATCTCCTCATTTTTGCATTTGGTTCGATTATCGATATATACTCGGCGGCGAATATCGCCCGCCTCGTTTTCGGATAGCATACCCTCGAGTTTTTCTAAAAGCTCGCGGCTCTTTTTATGCGATATAAAATCCGCCGCCTGAACGGCATCGGCCAAAAGATATATCTCGGGTGTTTCGAATTCGCGGGTTGCAAGATAATAGCCCGGCTTTGGCAGGCGGGTTTTTATGATATCCATACCATACTCGCAAAGCAGCGAAATATCGCCGTATATCGCCTTTCGCTCAACCTCGATTCCAAGGTTTTCGAGCCGTTCTATAAGCTCACCTGCGTTAAGGGGATGGTTTTCATCGGTATGCTTTTTGAATATATCAGCGAGATACAAAAGTTTTATACGCTGACCTTTTACCTTGCCCATTAAAACACCTCCATCATAGAGATAAATTCATCATAGGAATAGAGAATATTAACTGCATCAAGCAGCGCTTTTG
>JAZOXC010000066.1:0-11079 GCA_045659535.1 Acutalibacteraceae bacterium | reverse complement strand
TATGCAACATCATTACACGATATGGTGAAGAAAAGTTTGCAAGAAATATTGCAAGAAATATTGTTAAAGCAAGAAATGAGAAACCTATCGAAACAACATTAGAACTTGCCGAAATAATTTCCGAAAATGTTCCGGCATCTTATAGAAGAAACGGTCATCCCGCCCGCAAATGCTTCCAAGCAATAAGAATTGCGGTAAACGGTGAGCTCGACTGTATTGAAAAAACAATAAATACCGCATTCGAAAATCTGAATGTGGGCGGAAGAATAGCGATAATAACCTTCCACTCATTAGAGGATAGAATAGTGAAACGCTGTTTTGCTGAGCTTTGTAAAGGCTGTACCTGTCCTCCGGACATCCCGATTTGCATATGTGGTAAAACCCCTCGTGGTCAGCTTTCTCCGCGCAAACCCATCGAGCCCTCGGAGGCCGAAATCAGAGAAAATCAGAGGAGCAGAAGCGCAAAGCTTCGCGTTATAGAAAAAATCAAGGAGTAAAGAAGCATGGATAACAGCAGGTATTACAACGACAGCTTGGCATATGATTTCGATATGTTTTTACCCAAGGAAAAGCATGAGCATAAGGCCAAAATAGTTAAAATGCCTCAAACCGCTAAAAAGCAGGCCGCCCGCAAGGCTGCAGCAACATCGGTAGGCAATAAAGTAAAAGCCATAGCTATCGTGGGCTTTATTCTTGCTGTGGTTTGTGCAAATATTTTTCTCCGCGTTCGTATAACCGAAGTTGATTCTCAAATCAATGATATAAACAATGATATAGTTGAACTTCAGAGCGAAAAAACAAGATTAAATGTTGCTCTTGAAAACAGAATTTCTTATGAAAATCTTGAAGAGCAGGCAACAGCGCTCGGAATGAGCAAAACCGATAAATCGCAGGTTATTTACATTAAAACCAATAACCAAAACGCAGCAATGACGTCTGATGGTATATTTTCTGCAGATGTAAATTAATGGGTGTGATAATATTGGCATTGCGTTATGAATATAATTACAGTATAATAAGTTATATATAATGGATACGAGAGTTGAACTAAAAATTCGGCTCTCGTTTTCGAGCGTTAAAAAGGAATTTTTTTTAGAGAGGTGAAACGCTATGGCAAAGCGCGAAGGCGGAAAAATGAATAAAACGATGCTCAAGCGCAGTATTGGTGTTTTGCTTTTTCTTGTGTTTTTAATTGCTTGTGTTCCGGGTTATAGACTTGTGCAGTTAATGGTTACTCAGGGCGATGATCTTCAGGCCAAGGCATCTGATCAGTTGCTCTATGATACAACCCTTGCAGCGCCCCGTGGAAACATTTACGATGCTAATATGAAGGTCTTGGCAACCAGCGCAACCTGCTGGACCGTTTATCTTTCGCCCAACAATTTCAAAAAGGTTAAAGATGCCTCCGAACTCGAAGCTATAAAAACAATAATTGCCGAAAAGTTATCCACTATTTTAGGTCTTGAATATGATGATGTTTATGCGATGACCGAAAAAACCGATAGCTATTATGTAACGGTTAAGCGAAAGGTTGAAAAACCCGAGGCTGATGCGATTCGCGAGTTTATTGCAAACTTTAGCGAATATGAACTCTCAACATACATAGGACTTGATGAATCCACCAAGAGATATTATCCCAACGATAATCTCGCTTCGGTTGTTTTAGGCTTTGTTGGCGATGATAATCAGGGTCTTGCAGGCATTGAAAGCTATTATGATTCGGAACTAACCGGAATCCCCGGTCGAGTTGTTGCTGCCAAGAACGCCCAGGGCGCCGACCTGCCTTTTAGTTATGAAAAGGTTATTAGCGCACAAGAGGGAAATTCGCTCGTTTTAACCATCGATTCTTATATTCAGCATGTAACCGAGAAATATCTCGAGGCAGCCGTAGTTGAAAACAAGGTTGCCAATCGCGGTGTTGCTATTGTTATGAATGTTAATAGCGGCGCAATCCTTTCGATGGCTGTTGTAGGCGACTATAACCCTAACGATCCCTTTACCTTGTCGGCGGCGGATTCGGAGCTGCTCGAAGGACTTGAAGGCGAGGAGAGAAGTGCAAAACTCGCAGAACTTCGCAATAAACAATGGCGAAATAAAGCGGTTTCAGACTCTTATGAGCCGGGTTCGGTTTTCAAAATCATAACCGCAGCTGCCGCTTTAGAGGAAAACCTTACTGCGCGCAACAGCACCTATAATTGCCCCGGATATATCGTTATTGCAGGTCATCATTATGATTGCCATAAGCATTCGGGACACGGAACACAAACACTCGAACAAGCGATTTCGAACTCCTGCAACCCCGCGTTTATAACACTTGGCTCACGCTTGGGTTCTAATCTCTTCTCAAAATATTTCGAAGCTTTTGGTTTAACCGAAAAAACCGGTATCGACCTTCCCGGTGAGGTTTCCTCGATATACTATACCGCCGATAAGATGGGTCCTGTTGAGCTTTCTTCGGCATCATTCGGTCAAACCTTTACCATCACACCAATACAGCTTATAACCGCAATTTCGGCTTCTGTAAACGGTGGATATCTTGTAGAACCTTATATCGTTTCGCAGATTGTTGATGCAAACGGTAATGTTAAAAAAACAACTTCAACCACCGTAAAACGACAGGTTATTTCCGAAGAAACAAGTAAACTGTTATGTGAAATGCTTGAAACCGTTGTTGATGGCGGAGGCGGTAAGAATGCTTATGTTCCGGGATACCGAATTGGCGGTAAAACCGGAACCTCGCAAAAGATGGTTGAAATTAATATGTCGGGTAAGGATAACCTTTATGTTGCATCCTTCTGCGGAATAGCTCCCATAAACGATCCCGAGGTAGCAATTCTTGTATTGCTTGATGAACCGATGGGCGGAAGCTATTACGGCGGAACCGTTAGTGCACCGGTAGGTGGACAGATTCTTGCCGATATTTTGCCGTATCTCGGATACGAGCCGCAATATAGCGAGGAAGAACTTGCAGGACTTTCTGTAACAGTTCCTTCGGTTGTTGATTCTACTGTTGCATCGGCAAAACAGCAGCTTACCACCGTTGGTATGTCATATAAGATTGTCGGCAACGGCGATACAGTAATAAAACAGGTTCCCGCAGCGGGACAATCGGTAGCTTCGGGAAGCAGAATTGTTTTATATACCGATAAAACCGAGCCGCAAAAGGTTAAGGTTCCTGATTTAACCGGTCAGCTGCCCTCGGTTGTTAACGGTAGCGCGGCAAGTGTTGGAATAAATGTTGAATTTTCCGGAAATACCATTTCCGGTGGAAATGTAATTTCCTATAAGCAGAGCATTGCTCCCGGAACTATGGTTGATGCAGGAACGGTTGTAACCGTGTATTTCAGAGATAATACCGCAGTTGATTTTGCGGCAGGTTAAGTTATTAAAAAGAGGTTAGCTATGCTTTTAAAACAGTTGGTTCCAAATCTTAAAACAGAATATGCAGAACTGGATGTTTGCGGTATAACAAGTGATTCCCGCAAGGTGAAAGAAGGTTTTGCTTTTGTTTGCATCAAGGGTGCGGTTTCTGATGGTCATGATTTTGCAGAAAAAGCGCTTGATAATGGTGCGGCTGTTATAATTGCGGAGCGAGATTTAGGGCTCGAAAATCAAATAATTGTTTCGGGAACTCAAAAGCTTTATGCCAATATGTGTGCAGAGTGGTTTTCGCATCCCGCAAAAGATTTAACCCTTATCGGAATCACAGGAACTAACGGAAAGACATCTATTTCTTATATGCTAAAATCGATTCTCGAAAAGTGCGGCAAAAAATGCGGTCTTATCGGAACGATTCAAAATATGATAGGTGATGAGGTGTTTGAGGCAAAAAACACCACTCCCGGAATATATGAGCTCAACGAATTGTTCTTCCAAATGAAGAATAAGGGTTGCACCCATGTAGTTATGGAGGTCTCCTCGCATGCGCTCGATCAGCGCCGTGTTGAAGGACTTTCCTTCGAACTTGGTCTTTTCACCAATTTAACCCAAGATCACCTTGATTACCATTTAACAATGGAAAATTATATGCAGGCAAAGCGCAAGCTTTTTGAGGTTTCCAAAACCGCAATTATGAATTTTGATGATCCGTATTCTAATGCGCTTGTTGAGGGTCTTAACTGCAATACCATAACCTATTCGGTTAAGAGCGACAGCTCTACCTATACAGCAAAAAACATTTCGTATCGACCCGATGGAGTTGAATATGAGTTTGTAGGCAACGGAACCATTGCAAGACTCAAATTATCAACCGGCGGAAAGTTTTCGGTTTATAATTCGATGTGTTCGGCGGCGGCCGCAAAGGAGCTCGGCTGTAGCCTTAACGATATTGCTGTTGCGCTTGATGAGCTTAATGGCGTAAAGGGCAGGGCAGAGGTTGTTCCTACAGGTAAGGATTATACCGTTATAATCGATTACGCTCATACTCCCGATGGTCTTAAAAACATCTTAAAAACCTTCCGCGAATGCGAAAAGAATCGTTTAATAGTTGTTTTTGGCTGCGGAGGAGACCGCGACAAGACCAAGAGACCGCTCATGGGAACGGTTGCGGCGAGATATGCTGATTATGTTATCGTAACCAGCGATAACCCGAGAAGTGAGGATCCCGATGCCATAGTAGGCGATATTGTTGCCGGAATTAAGGGCAGCGGAACCCCATATAAGGTTATTGTTAATAGAATCGAAGCTATTAAGTATGCAATTAAAAAAGCCCTTCCCGGTGATATAATAGTTCTCGCAGGCAAGGGTCATGAGACCTATCAAATACTTCGCGATGAAACAATCCATTTGGATGAGCGCGAAGTGGTAGCTGAAGCATTAAAGGAGTGTTAGTATGAGTGATTTTTCACCGGTAATAGCAGCGGCAATCGCTTTTATAATAACCGCGGCGCTTGGTATTCCTGCGCTGCCTATGCTAAAGCGCCTTAAATTTGGTCAAACTATCCTGGAGGATGGACCTAAGTGGCATAACAGCAAACAGGGAACACCGACCATGGGCGGTATTATAATGATCGCAGGTATTTTGGTTTCCTTCAGCATTACATATATGATTTCCGCAATTGCAAAAACATCTTTTGCAAATGAGCGAGTAACATACCGTTTTGCTGTAACCTTGGCGGGAGTTTCCTTAGCAATCGCTATGGGAATTGTCGGTTTCCTTGATGACTATATTAAGGTTGTTAAAAAGCGTAATTTGGGCTTAACTGCTCGCCAGAAAACAGTTTTACAGCTTTTTGTAACCGTTTCATATCTCGTAACACTTTATCTCATCGGTGTTAGAACAACATGGGTTCCTTTCGTTGGAGATGTAAGTGTTGTAAGCGGAGCGGGAATACTCTTTTGGATAGTTGCTCTGTTTTTTGTTTATGGCTTTGTTAATGCGGTTAATTTAACCGATGGAATTGATGGGCTTGCAAGCTCTGTAACACTTGTTGTTTGCTGTATTTTTATGCTTATATGCGGTATATCGAATTTGTATTCCGCAAATACCGCTGCAGCAGCCTTTGCAGGCGCTTGTGTTGGTTTCCTGGTTTGGAATCTTCATCCCGCAAAAATGTTTATGGGTGATACCGGTTCGCTCTTCTTGGGCGGAGCGGTTGTAGGTCTCGGATTTAGCTCGGGAAAGCCCATTTTACTCATTCTTGTAGGTATCGTATATCTTTTTGAGGCGCTTTCGGTTATGATTCAAGTAACCTATTTCAAAAAGACTAAAAAGCGCATCTTTAAAATGACACCCATCCATCATCATTTTGAAATGTCGGGATGGAAAGAGGAGAAAATAGTTGCTGTTTTCTCGGCTGTAACACTAATTTTTGGCGCTATAGCAGTTGTATTAGCAATAATCTAAAACCTTTAAAAGGAGGCGGCATAATGCGAAAGGGAAAGCTCTTATCTGAGAAGCATTCGTTTTTGGCAAACGGAAAAATGGATATTTCTTTCTTTGGACTTGTGATGACCTTATTGGTTGTCGGTCTTGTTATGCTGTTTTCCGCAAGTTATTCCTACGCATATGTTCATTATGGTAACAGTTTTCATTTCATAACCAAGCAGTTTCTCTTTGCAGTAGTTGGTGTATTGGTTATGCTCGGCTTCTCGAAAATTGATTATCATGTTTATAAAAAAATGGCGATACCGATCTATATTGTCGCTCTTGTAATGCTGGTTGCGGTATATGGTTTTCCCGCCGTTGCCAATGTTCATAGATGGATAACTATCGGACCGATTCAGTTTCAACCTTCCGAGGTTGGTAAGTTCGCGATTATTTTGCTTTTTGCATATCTCATTTCTAAAAACTCCTCAAGCATGGATAAGTTGGGCTTTGTAATGGTCCTTTTGGGATTGTTAGCTTTAGTTTGCGGGCTTGTTGTTTTTGAAACCCATGTTTCTGCAACCATTTTGATTCTTTTTATAGGAATTGCCCTAATCTATGTTGGCGGACTTTCGAAGAAGCTCGTGCTTCTCGGAGTAGTTGTGTTTGCTATTGTTGCAATAATCGGATTCTTGATTCTTTCTAAATATTTGGGCTATGCATCCAATCGAATGGTTGCCTGGCTTGACCCTTGGTCTGATCCTAAAAATGCGGGCTACCAAACTATTCAGTCGCTTTTGGCTATCGGTTCGGGCGGTCCTTTTGGTCGAGGACTCGGTCAATCAAGATTAAAACAATTATGGCTTCCTGAACCGCATAACGACTTTATTTTCTCGGTTGTTTGCGAGGAATTAGGTCTTGTTGGTGCACTTGTTATAATCCTTATTTTCTGCGCTCTTATTTGGCGCGGATTCATCGTTGCAATGCGCGCAAAGGATAAGTTTGGTTCGCTTTTGGCGCTCGGACTTACCTTCCAGGTAGGACTCCAGGTTGCTCTGAATATTTTGGTTGTTACCAATACAATTCCCAATACGGGAATCAGTCTTCCTTTCTTCAGCTATGGCGGAACAGCGCTAATGATTTTGCTGGCTGAAATGGGAATTGTTATGTCGGTTTCTCGCTCAAGCTCGATCGAGAAAACCTAAAACTTTTGGTAAAGGAAGAACAGTATGCATATTTTGTTTGCAGGCGGCGGAACAGCCGGTCATATAAATCCGGCTTTAGCGGTCGCAGGATATATCAAAGAGCAGCATCAGGATGCAAAAATCAGCTATATCGGAACCGAAAGGGGACTTGAATCGCGCCTTGTTCGCGAAGCGGGTTATGATTTTTATGCAATCGATGTTGCGGGCTTTCAGCGCAAACTTACTCCTTCTAACATAAAGAAAAATATTTCTGCAGTTATTAAGATGTTTACTTCTTCATCTGCGGCAAAAAAGATATTAAAGAAATTAAATCCCGATGTTGTGGTTGGCACGGGCGGATATGTAAGTGGTCCCGTTCTGCGCGCTGCAGCTAAAATGGGTATTAAAACCTGTATTCACGAGCAAAATGCATACCCGGGTATTACCAATAAAACATTATCTACAATGGTTGATTCGGTTATGTTGGCTTTCCCCGAGGCAGAAAAACATCTTAAATTCGATGGCGAACCGATTATAACAGGTAACCCCGTTAGAATGAGTGTTTTAAAGGCCGATAGGGAAATGGCACGCAAAAAACTCGGTGTTGGCAACTCACCTGTTATTTTATCTTTCGGTGGCAGTTTGGGAGCAAAACCCATAAACGATGCTGTAATCGGCTTGATAAAATGGCATGCCGGTAAAGGAAACTGCCATCATATTCATGCTACCGGAAAATATGGTCACGCAGATATGGTCGAGAAACTCGAAAAAGAGGGAATAGAACTGTCGCGATATCCGCAAATCGATTTTCGTGAGTATATAAACGATATGGATGTTTGTCTCGCGGCTGCAGATCTTGTTATCTGCCGTGCAGGTGCCATAACCTTAAGCGAGCTTCAAAATTGCGGTAAAGCATCAATATTAATTCCTCCGCCTTATGTTGCCGAAAATCATTAATTCCACAATGCAATGACACTTAAAAATGTTGGCGCTGCTGAAATTATAGAAGAAAAAGATTTAAGCTGTGATAAACTGATAGAAACGGTTAAAGCCATAATTGAGTCTCCCGATGTGTTAAGGAAAATGGGTGAAAATGCTAAAAAATCGGCAATTTCAGACTCGAATGAGCGAATTTACAGCGTAATTATGAATTTATATCAGTAGCAAGATTTATGCGCCCCTCATAGTATGAACTATGAGTTCAACCGCTTTGTGCGAGAGGGTGCGTTTTATGTCGAAGTTATATATAAACGGCGGAAAAAGATTGGCAGGAGAACTTAAGGTTCACGGCGCTAAAAACAGCGTTTTGCCCATCTTGGCCGCAACAATTCTTTGCGGCGATGAGTGTGTGATACATAATTGTCCTCATCTTTCCGATGTTGATTCTTCGGTTAGAATACTTGAACATCTCGGCTGCAGTTGTCATCGCGAGGGCGATACAATTATCATCAATACTGCAGATATTTCGCGGTTTGATATTCCCGATGATCTGATGCAAGAGATGCGTTCTTCGATAGTGTGGCTTGGAGCCATTGCGGGTCGGCTCGGCAGAGCTAAAATGAGCAGCCCCGGCGGATGCGAGCTCGGACCAAGACCCATTGACCTTCACCTCGAGGCTTTAAGGCAATTAGGCCTTAAAATCAATGAAAACCATGGGTATATCGATTGTAGAGCCGATAAGCGACTAAAAGGAGCAAACATTAACCTCGCTTTCCCAAGCGTTGGTGCAACAGAAAACATCATTTTAGCTGCGGTTTTTGCACAGGGTAGAACAGTTATCCACAATGCCGCAAAAGAGCCTGAAATTGTTGATTTACAAAACTTTTTAAATCGTGCCGGAGCGCGTGTTTCGGGCGCCGGAAGCGATATTGTTGTTATAGATGGTGTTGCGGAATTAAAATCGGTTGAGCATACCGTTATTCCCGACCGAATCGTTGCTGCAACATATATGGCAGCTGCGGCTGTAACGGGCGGGGAAGTAATGCTCAAACGCGTTATGCCCGCACATTTGACATCAGTATTTTCAGCCTTTTCCGAGGTTGGCTGCGATATACATTTTTCAAACAACGAAGTCAAACTGATATCGCCGAGAAAATTGAATCGATTTTTGCATATTCAAACCTTGGTTTATCCGGGTTTCCCAACCGATGCGGGACCGCTTCTTGTTTCGATGGCAACGGTTGCAAACGGAAGTTCGATGTTTGTTGAAAATATTTTTGAAAATCGATATAAATATATCGGCGAACTGCAGCGCTTGGGCGCTAAAATTAAAACCGCCAATCGAGTAGCCGTTATTGATGGTGTTGATGAGCTTTCGGGCGCTCGGGTGAGTTCTACCGATCTTCGTGGTGGTGCTGCGCTGGTTATTGCGGCTCTTGCGGCAAAAGGCATGACCGAAATCGATAAAATTTTTCATATCGACAGAGGATATGAAGATATAGAGGAAAATTTGCGCCTTTTAGGCGCTGATATCAAAAGGAAATAAAAAGATGAGTGAAAAAAGAAAAACAGCGATTAAAAAAACTGTGAAAAAGCGAAATAAACGCAGAAAGAAAAAGCTAGCTTTGTTTTTTGCTGCGTTTATAACCCTTGCTTTCATTTTGCTTATCGTTCTTTCGACTACTGTATTTTTCCCTGTTAAAAACATTGTTGTTGAAGGGGAATGCGGATATGAGTATGAGCAGATTATCAAAGCGAGCGGCATTGATGGCGATAATATCATAGTTTTATCGGGCGATAAGGTTGCCGAGCGCATTTCGCGAGAACTGCCCGAATGCGGCGAAATAACCATAAAAAAGAAATTCCCTGATACCGTTAAAATTATAGTCAGCGCCGCAGTTCCAAAGTATTATTTTGCTTTGGAAGATGTGATTTATATAACCGATTCAAACTTTAAGGTTATAAAGCGAACACTCGAACCGCCGACTAATGGCATTTTGATTAAATTGTCGAAATTTGAGGATACCGAGCCCGGCGAAAAAATCATTGTTCCTTCGGAAGATAAAACTCGAATGGATGAGATTTTCTCGCTGTGTGAGGAGAGAGGTATCAAGGTTTCCGGCATTGATATCAGCGATGAAATGAACATGAAAATCATAGTCGAAAATCGGCTTCTGGTTTTGCTCGGCGGCCGCATGGATTTAGTTAATAAACTTGTTCATTTAGAGGCAACTCTACCCAAAATGGAGGATGGTGCGCAGGGAACAATGGACCTGCGAAATTGGACAAGCACCAATGCAAAAGCCACTTTTAGGGATGAGAAAATCAATATTTTAGAGTTTAAGGCTCAAAAAGCACAAAAAACCGATGAAAATAGTTAATTTTTTTGAAAATAAGCATTGAAATTTATTATATAATGTGTTATTATCATTTTGTGTAATTGTGTTTACAAAGCATATTTTTTCAGAGTTTATATAAAACATATTGGAAAGGTTGAAGAAAATGTCACTCGAAGTTTCAAATGAACTCAGCAATGTAGTAAAAATTAAGGTTGTAGGTGTTGGCGGCGGCGGCGGAAACGCTATCAATCGCATGGTTGATGCAGGCGTTCGCGGCGTTGAATTTGTTGCTATCAATACCGATAAGGCAGCTTTATATCTTTCTAAGGCCAACCAGAAAATTCAGATCGGCGAGAAGTCGGCAGGCGGTATGGGCGCAGGCGCAAATCCCGAGCGCGGCAGAAACTCTGCTGAAGAGTCAAAGGATGAAATTACTGCAGCTATTCGCGATGCAGATATGATCTTCATTACCGCTGGTATGGGCGGCGGAACCGGAACCGGTGCTGCTCCCGTTGTTGCAGGTATTGCTCGCGAGCTCGGTATCCTTACCGTTGGAATCGTAACCAAGCCCTTCGCTTTCGAAGGCAAAAAGAGAATGGAACAGGCTGAAGCCGGCATCGCAGCTCTTCGCGAGCAGGTTGATAGCTTAGTTGTTATCCCCAACGAGCGTCTTAAGTTTGTTTCCGAGCAGAAGATCACCTTCAAGAACGCTTTCGAAATCGTCGATGACGTTCTCCGTCAGGGCGTACAGAGCATCTCTGAGCTTATCAACGTTACCGCTCTTGTTAACCTCGACTTCGCCGATGTTACT
>JAZOXC010000065.1:0-4762 GCA_045659535.1 Acutalibacteraceae bacterium | reverse complement strand
GCTTCTCATCGCCCGACATACCATGAACAATAAGACCAACCGAAAGCCCGAGGAAACGATAGATTTTGCCCATCCATTCCGAGTCGCGCTTTGCGAGATAGTCGTTTACGGTAACGATATGAACTCCCTTGCCCGAGAGCGCATTGAGATATGCGGGAAGGGTTGCAACCAGGGTTTTACCCTCACCGGTATGCATCTCGCTGATTCTGCCCTGATGAAGCGCAATACCGCCCAAAATCTGAACAGGGAAGTGGCGCATGTTAAGAACGCGGTCGCCCGCCTCGCGGCAGGTTGCGAATGCTTCTGGGAGCATGCTATCGAGACTCTCTCCGTTTTTATAGCGCTCGCGGAACTCATCGGTCTTTGCGCGAAGCTCGGCATCCGATAGAGCCTTATATTCCGTTTCAAGAGCCAAAACGGCGGCTTGAAGCGGCTTCATTCTTTTGATTTCTTTTTCGCTGTAATCGCCAAAAAGCTTTTTCAGTAAACTCATAGTAAAACAATACCTCTTTTTAAAGGTTTGAGCATAGCATTAGCGCGTATGCCTATTAACTATATCATTATACCAAATAAAAGAGGAAAAATAAAGAGTAAATTGAAAACAAAATATACCACCGCCTTTTCCTACTTTTATCTTGTAAATCGACAAGATTTTTGGTATAATTAATTCGACAAAGGAGGTGGGAATCCTTGCAGATGAAAAAGCTTATAAGCTATTTTTTCAGTCGCCATTTTCTTATGTATATCATAATCGGAAGCTTTAATACATTTAACACTTCGATTATTTCGCTTCTGCTTGCGCAGATTTTTTATGATTATCCTTCGAGCTATTTAGCCTTTGTTATATCCCTTTCGATTGGCTATCTGCTCAATGCAAAAATCAATTTTAAGCATAAAATAATGCTTTCGGAATATCTAAAATTCATGTCGATATATATTCCGCATTTCCTTATTTTTGCAACCATCTCAACCATTGCCCTAAGCGTTTGGAATTTCCCGCCGTTTTGGGCAACCGCCGTTGCCTCGGTTTCGGGCGCGCCGATAACCTATCTTATCATGCGATTCTTCGCATTTGGAAACCGAAAAAACCAAAAATAAAACCGTCATTCATTTCTAAAAAATGAACGACGGTTTTTGTTTTATGAGAATAAAAGGCAGCCTTGCTCCTTGAATTCCTTTATTTTTTTATCGAGCAGCTCCTCGCTAACCGAGAAATATTCTGCCAAACAGGGTTTACACATAAATTCGGTGCAAGCGCGGTTTATCAGCTTTTTATGAAGCCCGATTTCGTTTGTTTCAAGCGGTTTTCCGCAGTTTTTGCAAACCTTCATTAGATTTCCTTAACCCTTGCGCGGAACACCTTGCAGCCATGGGCCGGAATATAATCCGAAACATATTCGCCGCGGATATTATTGATAACCTCGCCGGTATAGAGGTCGGTGAGCTCGAGGGTTCTGCCGGTAGAGGCATTAAGACCAAGGCTAACAAGCGGCAGGAAGCCCTTTTGCGGACCATCCTGAAGGTTGAACATAGCGATAGCAATATCGCCGTTTTCAAGGTTTCGAACCCAAACCTCGGCATGCGAATCCGAGCAGCCAACACCATCGATCATATAGGGCTGGCAGCATAGCGGGTCGCAGCAGATTTTTATAAGCTCGCGGTTCTTTAAAATGCGAAGAGCCGATTCATCCATCTTGCGGATATCGCAGCCAATCATAAGGGGCGAAGCGAACATACACCACATAGCAAAATGGCCCGGATATTCGATTCCGCTGCAGCCGCCGAGCGCGCAGAAGCCCTCGCCGTTCATGCCGATAACCAGCATATCCATATCATTGTAGCAGGAGGGCGAGCAATAGGGGATCATCTCCTTTTGGAGCGCAAAAATATCCGAAATGGATTTCCAATTATCGCGAATATCATTGCCGCTGCGCCAAAGGTGAGCGCCGGTTTCCTTTATCCATTCCTTGCTGTTTTCGGCTCCCCAGTTGCAGGCGCTGAAAACAATATCTCTGCCGCAGTTTGCAAGAGCCAAAGCCATGCGCTTATATAAAAGGTCGCCTTTTTCGGTCATGGGCTTGAAGCAGTAGTCGTATTTAAGGTAGTCAACGCCCCATTCAGCAAAGGTAGCAGCATCGATAAACTCATGCTCAAACGAGCCGGGATAATCATCGCAGGTACGGTTGCCAACGCAGGAATAAATACCAAACTTTAAACCCTTCGAATGAACATAATCGGCAACAGCCTTGATGCCGTTGGGGAATTTTTCGCGAGAGGGAACGAGGCGACCGTTTTCATCGCGCTGCTTTTCCGACCAGCAGTCGTCGATAACTATGTATTCATAGCCTGCTTCGGGAAGTCCGAGCTCTACGAATCGGTCGGTGGTTGAGCGGATAAGCTCATCGCTGATGTCTCGACCAAAGGTGTTCCAGGTGTTAAAGCCAAGTGGCGGTGCAGATAATTTCATAAAAAGTCCTCCTATATGGAAAAGTTTAGTTGCAATATAACATAAAATGTTTTAAAATGTGGAATATATAGTTGGAAAAACGCGGGAAAATGTAATAAATAATTGGAAAGGCTTTAAAATGAAAGCAGAAATAAGCTACTATTACCAAAAAAACTTTGCCGATTTTAAAATGCGGCGAAGCCATACTCATGGCGCCAATAATTTTGAAATCATGTATGTAAAAGAGGGTCGCTGCAGGGTTAAAACCGATGCGGGAGATTATAGTCTTTCGGCGGGCAATTTCATATTGCTCGGCAACCATTGCCCCCATACCCTCGAAGCCCAAAACGCAACCATTTTAAATATTGAATTTTATATAAAGCGAGGAAACATCGAGCTTGATGACCTGCTTATGCATCATCCCGATATCGAAAAGCTCTTTTCGGTTAGGGCTTTATGCATAGCCGATAAGAGCTCCGTTTTTTCGGCGCTTCGCTCGCTTATCGAGGAACTTCGAAGGGATGGAGATGAATACTATGAGGGGCTTTTATTTAAGCGCTTGCTGCTCGAGATTATCCGCTCCTATAATCTAAAAATTTCTTCGGCCATGAGCTATGTTGCCGAGGCGCGAAAATATATCGCCAACCATTTTTGCGAGAAACTCTCGATTGATGAAATAGCGGGTGTTATCGGAATAAATCGCTCCTATCTGCAGAGCCTTTTTAAAAGCGCAACCGGCAAAACCATCCTCGAATATATAAATTCTCTGCGCATCGAAAAGGCATGCTTTATTATGAAAAATACCGATCTCGCAATCATCGATATTGCGGTTGATTGCGGCTTTGCCTCACGCCAACATTTTTTATATGTTTTCAAAAAACATATGGGTATCACCGCCCGCGAATATAGAAAAGGAAGCACCGATTTTGAGCGGGAATAAGAACCGCAGAGTGGCGATTTTTGCTCCATTGCTCCCGCAGCTTTAAAATTAGAAAAATTAGCCGTTTTTATGACAATTTTGAAATAAAATTGTAACCCCTTTGAAATCGCTTTTTTAGGCATTCGGGTATATACTGAATCTATAAGAAAGTGAAAGGGGGAATCGACCGATGCTAAAGGCTGTAACCGAGGTTGTTTTAGCTATTATTGTTTTATTTGCGCCGAGCGGTTATGCGCCGGTCGAAACCGCCGCCGCGGTGGATATTGCCCCCGTTTCTGCCGAACCTATGGTCCTTTCTCTCGAATCGGATGAGGAGATTTATTCCCATCAAAGCGAGGGCGAAATGCTCGCTCGTTTTGAAAACATTTTAAACAATAATTATTGCTTCGCTTCCGATTTTGATTCGGCCGAAAAAATGGTTGCCGCCGCAACTATTTCGCTCGCCGCTCATATCGAAGATGGCTATATTTCTGCCGCCAATGTTGATAATTTTATCCTCAACATGTATGGCAAGGATATCGAGGGCGAGGTTCTGTCCGACCGGGAAGGCTATTATGCCGTTTTGCCCCGAGGCTATGATATTTATAGCCATAAGGTAATCGAGTATTCCTATCTGGGCGATGGCAGCATCGAGGTTTATAGCGAGGTTACAATAAACCCCGATACCGATGCCGAAATAAAGAACTGCAAAAGTGTTCTTTTCGCCGATGGCATGAGCGCTTTCGGATATATCCTTTTATCCTGCGAAATCTATTAAAACAAAATGAAAAGAGCCCGCCAAACGGCAGGGCTCTTTCCTTTTTTTGAGGGGTTTGAGGAGGGGTCTTTAATGTTTAAAAGACCTTAGCTGAAAAAGAGTGCGGCTCTCTTTTCAGCATTCTTATAATACAACATTTTTTAGTTCAATTTGTTAACAAATTTTTAAGTATAAATTAATTTTTGGTGTATTGAATATTAGCGCCCTTAAATGCCAAACATAATTGCGGGGTGTTAAATAAATGAAATATTCAAAACACAGAACAAAGAAATTTTTATCAGGAAAAGGCTATTATCTTGCGCTTGCGGCTTGCTTGGTTGCGGTATGCGTTGCGGCTTTTTCGGCGGCCGAGACCATCTCTTCGGTAGAGGATGATCTTTCCTCGGTTTCATCTATCGAGTCGGTGCCCGAAAAACCGAGCTCGAAGCTGCAGTCGGCCGAGCAAACAGGCCAAAATGTTAGTGATGTTGAGGATAACCGCTCTTCCGCAACCGAGTTCCCCGATGAAGAGAGTAAAATCGATATCAGCTCGATTTCCTATGCCATGCCCATAAAGGGCGCCAGCATCGGCAAAAATTATAATGCCGATAAGCTGCAGTATAGCAAAACCTATGGCGAT
>JAZOXC010000064.1:0-1750 GCA_045659535.1 Acutalibacteraceae bacterium | reverse complement strand
AAGTGTCGAGGATGTAAACCGCCTCATGAAGCAGTATGAACAAATGAAAAAAATGTCCCGCGCCATGACCGGCAAAAAAGGCAAAAAAGGTCTTGGTCGCTTAGGCGGTATGGGAATGCCGCCCGGAATGCCCCCGGGAATGGGCTTCTAATCAGTTTTTAAAGAGAAATCTTTTAAATAAATATTTAATTTGGGAGGTGCAAGAAAATGGCAGTTAAAATCAGACTTCGTCGCATGGGTTCCAAGAGAAATCCTTTCTATCGTGTTGTTGTAGCAGATTCCCGTTTCCCCAGAAACGGCCGTTTCATTGAGGAGATCGGATACTTCGATCCTACCAAGGATCCCGCTGTATTCAATGTTGATGCTGACAAGGCAAAGAAGTGGATCGCTAACGGCGCTCAGCCGACCGATACCGTTAAGGCTTTCTTAAAGAAGAACGATATCGTTTAATTCTTTGAAGCACTCAAAAATCCGAAAGGAAACTTAAAATGCAGGAATTATTGGTTTCGATCGCAGCAGGACTCGTTCAGAATCCCGAAGCAGTCAGCGTAACCGTTGATGAGGCAAACGAAGAGGGTATCGTTGTATATCATCTCCATGTTGCCGAGGGAGATATGGGCCGCGTTATCGGAAAGCAGGGCAGAATTGCCAAGGCTATCAGAACCGTTATGCGTGCCGCTGCAAACCGCAACAATACTCAGATTGCGGTAGAGATCGACTAAAAACAAACGCCCCCGACCGAGTTTTAGCTCCTTTGGGGGCTTTTCCATGAGGGAAAGTATGAAAGAATTTTTAGAAACAGGAAAATTTTCGGGAACACATGGCGTTAGGGGAATGGTTCGCATTCAGCCCTGGTGTGATAGCGCCGAATTTTTATGTTCCTTTAAAACTCTGTATCTCGAATCGGGCGAAGCCTTTAAGGTTGAAAAAATTCAGCCGCACGGCAATGTTGTTATTGCTAAACTCTCGGGCATCGATACCATCGAGGCTGCCGAACAGCTCCGCAATAAAACCATCTTTATAAAAAGAAGCGATGTTGTTTTAGAAGAGGGAAGTTATTTTGTTCAGGATATAATCGGCTGCAGAGTATATGATATTGAAAATAGCGATTTATTGGGCGAGGTTTGCGATGTTAGCGAAACGGGAGCCAATGATGTTTGGCATATAAAAACCGAAAACGGCATCGTTCTAATCCCTAAAATCGATGAAATAGTAAAGTCTGTTGATATCGAAGCGGGCGAGATTAAAATCAGCGTTATGAAGGGACTTTTTAGCGATGAAGATTGATATCCTAACCCTATTTCCCGATATGTGCGAGGGATTTTTAGGCGATAGTATCATAGGCAGAGCGCGCGCGGCCGGTGCGGTTGAGATTGCCTGCCATAATATCCGCGATTATACAACCGATAAGCATGGTCGAGTTGATGATGCCCCCTATGGCGGCGGAATGGGAATGATAATGGGTGTTCAGCCTATATATGATTGCTACCGCTCGCTTTTTACCGAGAGCGAGGCAAAACCCCATGTTATTTATATGTCGCCCAAGGGCACAACCTTTAACCAAAAAAAAGCTATTGAGCTGTCAGAACGCGAGCATATTGTTCTGCTTTGCGGACATTACGAGGGCGTTGATCAGCGCGTTTTGGA
Source organism: Acutalibacteraceae bacterium (assembly GCA_045659535.1). Classification (GTDB taxonomy): domain Bacteria; phylum Bacillota; class Clostridia; order Oscillospirales; family Acutalibacteraceae; genus SIG589. The sequence goes on along the minus strand of JAZOXC010000064.1, from coordinate 103 downwards.
TGAAATAGTAGATGAGGAAATCTCGATTGGCGACTATGTTTTAACGGGTGGCGAAATTGCCGCCGTAGTTGTTGCCGATGCGGTTTGTCGCATGGTCCCTGGG
>JAZOXC010000063.1:0-6392 GCA_045659535.1 Acutalibacteraceae bacterium | reverse complement strand
TCGCGGCAAAATGCCGAGCTTTTCAAGATTTGTTATCATTTTAACAAATGCCTATCACGAAAGGAATTCTTAATTTTGATAAGCGGGGTTATCAAAAATGATAACACATAATAAAGAAAACCGCAACTCTTTCTTAAAAGTTGCGGTTTTTATAGCAAATTAAAGATGTTTTCGCTTGGATTCAGATAGCTCGGCTATGAATTCGCGGTCGAGCTTCGACAGCTTATAGCCCTCTTTATAGATAAGAACATCCTTATAAATCTTCTTGTTTTCCGAGCATTTTCGCAAAACAAGATTATATCGCTCGAGCGATTCATCGGGAACGGGCGAAACCCACATAAAGGTTTGATTATTGGCCGAGAGCAGGTCGAATTGGCTTGCTCGCTCGAAAATAAAGATTCGGCGGGCGATATTATCGGGCAACTCTTCCTTAACAACCTTGGCGAGCGGGAGCGAGGGAACATAGGGGTCGGCATGGGCGATTTCGATGTAATCAGCTAGATCGCGGAAGGTTATTTCCTCCTTGGCGGCGAGCGGGTTATCGGCGCTCATAACAAGCGAATAGGTAAACTCGGTAACAAGCTCATACTGAAAACCCTTTTCCTCGAGCATTGCCTTAAAGAATTTATCATAGTTTTCGGCATAGCGGATAATGCCGAGATTATATTCGTGGTTAAGTAGATTGTTTATGGTTCTCTGCGAGTTGGTTTCTTTATAAAAAACCTCGGCGGCATCTCGGGTTAGGTGCTTCGAAAAATTGGCAAAGGCCTCCGAAATATAGCAAGCGCGGGGAACCGAAATCGAGAATTTCTGCTTTTTATGCGAGCCTATTTTATATTGAGTCTCAACTTCTTCAATCTGGCCCAAAATGCGCTTGGCAAAGTTCATAAAATCTGCGCCCTCGGGGGTTAGCCTCATGCCGTTTTTGGTGCGGTCGAAGATGGTAATGCCGAGGTCGGCTTCAAGCTCCTTTATCGAGCGGCTGATATTCGGCGCCGCAACCAGCAAAACCTCCGAAGCCTTGTTAAGCGAGCCCGCCTTGGCAACCTCGAGCGCGTGTTTCATATGTAATAAATTCAAAGTATCCACCACCAATTTTAAATTGCTATTTCTTTATGCGAAGCTTTTGATGCCAAACATTAACCCTGCAGCTGCTGTCATAGGTATCGGAATATTGAAGGAGCAAAAATTTGCCCTCTTCATCCTCAAGGGTTATGTTGTTGGAATAAAAGCAGTAGGCGCCCGGCTTTTCAATCAGCATTGTACCGCTATCGAAATGAACGGCATCGCTTGAGGAATAGAGCACAAAACCCTTAACCCCGCCTGCTCTGCCATGGAGTATATAAACCCCGTCAACAAAGCCTATTTGCGGGTTGCGAATGCCCTTATCAATATAAGAGGGCTCGGTTGCGGTCCAGCTTTTTCCAAAGTCGCGGCTTACCGCATGATCTAAATAATCCTCGGCTGCGGCATTATAGCCATAAAAATGAAGCGCACCATTTTGGTCAAAAATCATAGCGCAGTAGGCTCTCTCTATGCCGGGAGTTGGAAGAATCGAAGCCTCATAAAAGCTTTCACCCTCATCATCGCTTTTAAGGAGAACGAATTTATTCTCATCTGTCTTGCCGAGGAAATCATCATTTTCAAACATGAGAACATATATGCTGCCCTTATGGTATAAAGCATCATAAATTCTGCCCTTGCGATGGGTCAGTTCGCGCGGAGCGGTCCAGCTTTCGCCCTCATCATCGCTTATAATGTATGTTGGCGAGGCCCAAGGGGTGCAACCAACCGAGTTGCCGTAAATCGAGTTTCGAAGGCAAAACGCGATAATTTTGCCGCTATCGGTGGCAACCGCCTTTTCAACCGAAATCGAATAAACTCCATCGAGCAAAGACTGATAGGAATAGGGGAGTGTTTTTATATCCGAAAAGCTTTTTCCGCTATCGCGCGATATGCGGTATTCAACCCATCCAAAAGGCGAATGACCCGCATGGCGAACAGCCGAACTGTTGGCATTAAAATCGATAAAAGAGCCTTTTTTGAATTCGGCCATTGCGTGGCTCATATGTCCGCTTCGCTTGCGCGATTGGTTATCAACATAAAGGGTGGGCTCTTCCAAAACAACCGAAAACTCATCGCGAACTATTTCCATAAACACACCGCCTTAATTTTCGTTAAGCCAATTATACTATAATAATAACTTATATATCAACAATTTATTAAAAAAGAGCCGTTAGCTTATTGCTTTTTGCGGCGCCTTGGTGTATTATAGCGCCAAGGGGGAGATACCTATGCTAAAAACCAATCCTGCCGTTTTTGCGGTAAACAAAAATTATCAAATAATTATCCCTGCAAATTGCGAGTCTTTTTGCTCTGTTATCTGTGGAGGAAAGGAATATTTTAATCACAGCGCGGGTATAATGCGCCTTTCGGAGATTCATAAGATTGATATTCCTATGGATGTTTTAAACGCCGCAGGCGAATATGAGGTTAAAATTCGCCCCGTAACCGAACGCCGCCGTTATGGCGCAGTTTCGGAGGAACCCGTAACTTATAAATATGAGTTCCGCGCACCCAAAAAAGATAACCTCCGAATTTATAATATTTCTGATGCACATAGCCGCGTTCGCGAGCCCATCGCCGCTGCCAAAGCCTTTGGCGAGATTGATCTTTTGATCCTAACGGGCGATATTATGGACTTTTGCGATAGCCCCGATAGCTTTATGAATGTTTATGATATCTGTAGCGAGGTAACGGGCGGAAACATCCCCATTGTTTCGGTTCGCGGAAATCATGATATGCGAGGCAGAATGGCCGAAAAATATCCCGATTATATGCCCGCCGCCGATGGCAAGATTTATTATACCTTTAGAATCGGCAGCCTTTGGGGTGTTGCGCTCGATTGCGGCGAAATAACCCCCGATTCCAATCCCGAGCATGGCCATACCGTTGCCTGCACTCCTTTCCATGAGGAGCAGACCGAGTTTTTAAAAGCCGTTGTTGCCAATGCACAGGATGAGTATGAAGCCGAGGGCGTTAAAAACCGCATTGTTGTGGTGCACGATCCTTTCTTCGAAAAGCATAACCCTCCCTATGCAGTATCGCGCGATATTTTTGCCGATTGGTTCGCGCTTATAAACGATAATATGAACCCCGATTTCTGGCTTTGCGGACATTCGCATCTCTGCGCAGTTCGCCGCCCACCATATAGCTGGGATGAATTCGGAATCAAAACCCCGCTTATCATGGCGGGAACCCCGGGAGACGGCACCTTTAAGGGTGGCGGATTCCTGCTCGGCGATGAAATAACCCTCACCTTTATCGATAATAGCGGAAACAAGGAAGACCCCATTCAAATCTAACCGCGAGGTGCAGTTATGGCTAAAATTATTTTCAGATTCGATACTGAAGATTATATAAACAAAAATGCCGCCGATGGTATTTTAAATGCTGCAACCATGCTTAAAGATGCGGGCCTTAAGGGTAGCTTTGCCGTTGTTGGTGAGCTTGCAAAGGCTCTCAAAAAATGGGGTAGAGAGGATATAATAGAAGCTTTAAAATACCATGAAATCGGCTCGCATTCGCTAATGCATTCGCACCATCCGAACATAAATGAATATACCGATTTAGAGGATTTCGATGGAGCTCTTGAGGAATTTTATCTCCGCGAAAAGGAATGTGTTAAAATCCTTAAAGAGGTTTTCCAAATAGAGGATATGAATTTTTGGTGCGGCCCTGGTGCATCGATTTCGTATGTAGCACAGTATGGCTATTATTATATGGGACTGAAAATAAGCCATGGTGCAGGTGGTTATTTTGGCGACCGAAACTGCGGACGAATCGCAAAATATGCCAACACCCTGATAACCAAAACAACCTCATATCTCATCGATGAATTCGGAACCGCAACAAAAGCGGAAATCGACGAACTTTTAGAAAATATAGCAAAAACCCAGGATGTTGCTATCCTTTGCCATCATCCTGCAATGAGCATCGTTGATACCTTTTTTGATGAACTCAATTTCTTCGGCGAGAATATTCCCGAAGACCGCTGGATCCCAAGCCCCGTTCGAAGCGAGGAAGAGCAAAATAGATGGAAAGAAAATTTTGCGTATTTGCTGGAAAAGATAAAGGCGGACGATCGCCTAGAGGTTGTAACCAACGATTATATAGTCGAAAACTTCTTTAATTACGAACGAAAAATAACCGCCGAAACCCTAAAGGAAATCGCGCCACAACTTTGCGAAGAATGGTTCCCCGTAACACTGCCCGATTCCTATTGTCTATCGGATATAATGCTCGCTTGTCGCGATTTGCTTATGGGCAAGGAGGAGCATATCTGCGGAGAGGTTTATGGTTTCCTATATGAACCCTTTGCGATAGAAAAAGCGGTTAAACTCAGCGCCGACGATATTAAAGTCTCCGCCGGGGAGATAGGCGACCGTTTCTTGCCCGAGCGCATAAATGTAGGCGGCATCGAAATCGGTCCTGCTGATTGGGTTCGCGCCGCAATCGCTGTTATAACAGAGGGTGTGGATGAAGTTTTGGTAAAACCCGGACCCTGGCAACTTGATCTTAACCATTTCCCAGAAATGAACGGTCGAACCCTTAAGGGCAATTGGGTTCATTTTCCCGAATTCGAGGATAATTTCATCTCGAACCGCATTCGTTACCAACTTTGGACACTTATGCTCCCAAAGGGCACGAGAAGACTTATATTTTAACTAAAAACCTCCTGTCAAACAGGAGGTTTTTAGTTTTGATATAGTATATCGTTTTCGCGCTTTAGCGGGTAGCGAACAAGAAAATCGCCCGATAAATTCTCGCTTTTTATATCTATGGCGGTTATGCGCGAATTTTCATAGGGTTTATAATAATAAATCCCTTGCAGCAAATCCATGGCCGAGGTATAGCGGGTTATAACCTCATCACCGTTTTCGAGGCGAATTGCCCCGCGGGGAACCTCAAGAGTGCCGAGAGCTTTAAAAAACTGCGAGATATCCACAATCTCCATGCAGCGGTTTATAAATTCGGCGCGAACAAACCGCGAGCGCGAGGAAAAATCCCCCGGTAGCCCCAAAGCGCCGGTTCCGCGGCTGTCGGTCGGAGTTTTTGGCTCAAACGGCGTTAAAAACGAAAAGCTTTTGAGTTTTTCCATCATATCGGGAAACGGTGGCTCATTCGCAAGAACTCGTGCCTCGTTTTTATAAATATGCTTGCCATCGCGGCATAGCTCAATAGTATAGCAGTCGGTTCGGTCGGCTAAAATGAAATGCAGCGGCGAGGGCGGAAACTCTTCGCTAAAGGCTTTATCGCAAATATTTATATCCTCGATAAGTTTTATAGCCTCTGCTGCGGTTTTCGCCCTGCTTAAAACAAATGGCATAACTTCGTATGAGCCAATGTTTTCGACATCCGTTTTTGCAGGCGGATAATATGCGCTGTTTTTAAACCGCAGCGCCGCCATGCAAAGCCCTTTTTCGTTCATCCCGTCAAAGAATAGCGGGTAGCCGTTTGCAACCGTGCCCATTCCGATTATCGCATATTTCGAAGGGAACCCGAAATCAAAATTTCGGGGCGCGATAATCACCATTTCGTTATATGAATATTCAAGGTCGAGTGTTCGACCAAAAAACATACCGTTTTTCGAATGTATCGCGGTACACAAAATAAAAACCCCCAATCATCGGATATATCTTATCCGATTTTTGGGGGTTTATTCTTATTGTTCAGGCACCACCGCGAAGAAAACAAGCGGTTCTTCGTTTTCGTTTCTGAAAGAATGGCTATGTCCCTTGGGGCAGTAGTGGCAGTCGCCCGCGGCGAGCCTTTCCTCGCCGTTTTCGAGGGCCATAATGCCCTCGCCCTCTAAAACATATATAATCTCGCTCGAGGTTTTATGGCAATGCATTCCGATAGAATCGCCCTTAAGGAGTCTGCCCTTTAGAATTTTATTTTGCCCATCGTTAAAAATCTTGGCGCGAAAAGCTCCCGTTCCGCCCAAAAACTGCGGCATCTCGTTTTCGGAGATTTTAGAAAAATCTATCATAATTAAAGCTCCTTTTTCATCCAAATGTGCGGGTGTCCCTGCTCGTATTCAAGCTCGCTTGCCTCAAGGTAGCCTAGCGCTGCATAAAAGCCCTTCGCCTGATATTGCGAATGAAGAGAAAGCGCCATAGCACCCAAACCTTTCGCGGCATCCTCGGCGGCCAAAACCATCCGTTTTCCGTAGCCTTTGCCTCTATATTCTGCTAAAACGCAGAGTCGCCCGAGGATATATTCGCCCTTTTGTTCGCCCTCGAAAATTCGGCAAACAGCAATAGGCTTTTCATCCTCTAATAGCAAAATATGGGTTGCAACCGAATCGGTAGCATCTATTTCATCAATAA
>JAZOXC010000062.1:0-3057 GCA_045659535.1 Acutalibacteraceae bacterium | reverse complement strand
AAGGTTGTTGGCGGTGCGGCCGCAATGCAGTTTTGTGCGGTTTCTCATGCCGTTAAGATGGAGAGTTTGCTTGATGCTTTTAGTTATGAAGAGCTTAGAGCCTTTGATAAGCGAGTTTTTGATGAGGTAGGTTCGGTATCGTATTCTGTTGAGCCTAAAATTGATGGTCTTTCGGTATCGCTCGAGTACGAAAACGGCCTTTTTGTTCGCGGTTCAACTCGCGGTGATGGAGTTACCGGCGAAAATGTTACCGCCAATCTTATGACCATTAAATCCATACCGAAAAAAATCGATTTTCTCGGAAAGCTTATAGTTCGCGGCGAGGTTTATATGCCGCACGACAGCTTCCTTCGCTTGGTTGAGCGACAGGAAATCATGGGCGAAAAAGTCGCTAAAAACCCGCGAAATGCGGCGGCAGGCTCGCTTCGCCAAAAGAACCCAAAGATTACTGCCGAGCGTGAGCTTGATATATTTGTATTCAATGTTCAGCTAATCGAGGGTGCAGAGCTCAAGGGTCATATCGAGTCGCTCGATTTTATCAAGTCTTTAGGTTTTAATGTTTTGCCCAGTTATAAGGTTTGTAATTCTATTGAAGATGCGATCTTTGAAATAGAGAAAATAGGGGAGAGCAGAGGAGATTTACCCTTTGATATCGATGGCGCCGTTATTAAGGTTGATAACCTTGCAATGCGCGAAGATATCGGAAGCACCTCTAAATATCCCAAATGGGCGATTGCATATAAATATCCGCCCGAAGAAAAAGAAACAGTTTTGCTTGATATCGAAATTAATGTTGGCAGAACGGGTGCGTTGACTCCGACCGCCCAATTTATGCCCATAACACTTGCGGGAACTACCGTTAGTCGCGCGGTGTTGCACAACCAAGATTTTATTAACGAAAAAGGTATTTGTATTGGCGATACCATCATAGTTCGTAAGGCTGGCGATATTATCCCCGAGGTTGTTGGTGTTAGCTCCCATGCGGGTAAAAATGATGTATTCCGTATGCCTTCGGTTTGTCCTTCTTGCGGTGCTCGTGTTTATCGCGATGAGGATGAAGCCGCTGTTCGCTGTACCAATACCGATTGTCCCGCACAGCTGCTGCGCAATTTGATTCATTTTGCTTCGCGCGATGCTATGGATATTGAGGGCCTCGGACCGGCTGTTTTAAATGTTTTGCTTGAAAAGGGCTTAATTTCTTCAACAGTTGACCTTTATGCGTTAAAAATATCCGATATAAACACCTTAGAGGGCTTTGGAGATAAGTCCGCGGAGAACTTGGTATCTGCGATAAACAAGTCAAAAGAAAACGATTTTTATCGTTTTATCTATGCTCTCGGTATTCGCCATATTGGAAATAAAGCAGCAAAACTGCTTGTATCAAAATTTAATAGTATTGATAGTATTATGTCGGCATCGGTCGATGAAATTGCCGAAATCGAGGGTTTCGGTCTGATTATGGCGCAGAGTGTTTGTGATTATATGTCGATGCCCGAAACTGCCGAGATGATTGAAAAATTCAGAGAGATCGGTATTAATTTGGAGTGCGAGCAAGAGGTTTTAACTGATACTCGTTTTTCCGGAAAAACTTTTGTTTTAACCGGAACTCTCGAAAAATATAAGCGCAGCGATGCTGCTGCCATTATCGAATCGATGGGCGGAAAAACTGCTTCTTCGGTTTCAAAGAAGACTGATTTTGTTCTCGCGGGTGAGGCTGCGGGAAGCAAACTTGATAAGGCCAACGAACTTGGTATTACTGTTATTTCAGAGAGCGAATTTGAGGAAATGATTAAATAAAGGGTGAATGGTTTTGAAGTTTAAATTCTTGGGAACGGGTGCCGCAGATAGAATTGATCTACCACAGGATAGTGATTTTTCTCAAAAAGATCATCGCAGATGCGCCTGCGCTTTGCTTGAGAATCATATTATGCTCGATTGTGGTCCGCATGCTTTAAATTCGCTCGAGGTTGCAGGTATTGATTTGTTTTCAATCACCGATATTATCATAACTCATCGACATCGCGATCATTTTTGCCTTGAAAGCATCAATAAAATCGCAGCTTGCGGTGGTGTTAGATTATGGTTACGCGAAGGCTCGGAAATTACCAATTGCGCCGCTGAAATTACCTATATGAAGCCTTTTAGCACCTATAAAATCGGCGGATTTTCTGTATCATCGGTTCCCGCAAACCATGATCCTAATGCGTTTCCGCAGCATCTATGCATAGAAGATGAAAAAGTGGGGCTATTTTATGCGCTCGACGGCGCTTGGATACTAAACGAGACCGTTACTTATTTAAAAAATCGTGAGTTTAATGCTATGGTTATCGATGCGACGGTAGGGGACTACAGCGGCGATTTCAGAATAGGAGAGCATAACAGCATCCCCATGATTCGACTGATGATAGATTCCATGCGAACTGTTAAGATTATCAACGAGCAAACCAAGATATATTTAAGTCATATTGCGTGTTGTTTGCATAAATCGCATGAGGAAACCTGCAAAATCGTAGCACCTGATAATCTTATAGTCGCATATGATGGTTTTGAGGTTGCTTTGTAAGAAGATATATTTTGTTAAAAAATTAACAAAATATGAGGTAGAGCAGAGCGAATCGAGAAAATTCTTGCGGTAATTTAGCGCTGTTTGCTATTAAGTGCTGTCTCTTTTGCTGTAGGCAAGTGCCTAAAACAGCGGTTTTTTCGATAAGATACCGGTTTTGCGCATTATTTTGGGTTTCGTTATTTAAACCGGATTTATATGCTGCTATGTGTTTTTTTATAACCATTTAGCCTCTCAGTTTTTTCGGTTTATACATTATATAAATCAAAAAAACTGAAAGGACGAAAATTTTATCCTCTCAGTTTTTTTCAGCCATACCAAAGGTATGGAAAAGAAATTTCTATTCTATGAAGTTTTTTTGAAATATGAATCAGTTGAATAGTTTTATTGGAATTTGTATTTTTAATTTTATACCTATAATTAATTATATAACGCGAAAAAGCTGATAAGCTATCAAAATGGGCGATTATGGGTGTTTATAGGCTTTTAGGCCT
>JAZOXC010000061.1:0-10769 GCA_045659535.1 Acutalibacteraceae bacterium | reverse complement strand
TGGAAACCCTGATAACGGCCGTGCAGCTGCTGAAGAATCACGCGATGAAATCGCTGCTGCAATCCGCGATGCTGATATGATTTTCATTACAGCAGGTATGGGTGGCGGAACAGGTACAGGTGCTGCTCCTGTTGTTGCATCTATTGCGCGTGAACTCGGTATCCTTACAGTTGGTATCGTTACTAAACCTTTCGCTTTCGAGGGTAAAAAGCGTATGACTCAGGCTGAAGCAGGTATTGCTGCTCTCCGTGAACAGGTTGACAGCCTTGTTGTTATCCCCAACGAGCGTCTTAAATATGTTTCTGAGCAGAAGATTACCTTTAAGAATGCATTTGATATCGCTGACGATGTTCTTCGTCAGGGTGTTCAGAGCATTTCTGAACTTATCAATGTTACCGCTCTTGTTAACCTTGACTTTGCTGATGTTAAGTCTATCATGGCAAATGCAGGTTATGCTCATATGGGCGTTGGCGTGGCTACAGGTCGCGATAAGGCTGAACAGGCTGCTCGCGCTGCTATCAACAGTCCGCTTATCGAAACCTCTATGGATAATGCACGCGGCGTAATCATCAGTATTACAGGTTCTGCTGATATCGGTCTTGAAGAGGTTGAAGAAGCTTCTACAATTATTTCCGATATGGCTCATCCCGATGCAACCATTATCTGGGGTTCGCAGCTTGATGATTCACTTGAAGACACCATCCGCGTTACCGTTGTTGCAACCGGTCTTGGCGATAGCAAGAAGAACAAGAACGATCTTTCCAGCCAGTTTGGCGATTTAGTTTCCACCCAGGAAAACGAGGATGATTACACCGTTCTTCTCGATGTATTCAATAAGTAATTAATTTTACATAAGAAAAGAGCCTATCCGTTTTGGATAGGCTCTTTTCTTATGGATGGGGCTGATTAGCAGCAGCAGTCGTGATTTCCGCAGCCACAGTTTCCGCCGCAACCGCCGCAGCAGATGAGGATGAGCACGAGAATGATTATCCAAGTGCAGCCGTTTCCGCCAAAAGAACAATTGGAATTACACATTTGACAGACCTCCCTTCAGTCTTCAATAACATAATATGCCATGGGTATTTTTTTGTTACTGAGGCTCCGAAATGGGAGGATTTATTTTTTATAAAAAAGTATTTGACTTTTCCTGACCTTGTGTTATAATAAAATTAAAGTCAGGAAAGGTCAAATGATTATGAGATTAAGTGATTTAATTGCGAAACAGATTTTGGATATCCTCAATGAATCCGAGGGAGGCACCGCCGAAATTCAGAGAAATGAACTTGCGAACTCGCTTGGATGCGTTCCGAGTCAGATAAATTATGTTCTTTCTTCGCGTTTCACGCCCGAAAACGGATATATTATTGAGAGTCGCCGTGGTGGTGGAGGTTATATTCGAATAACCCGTGTTAGGGTAAACCGCGCATCTGCCATTATGCACATTATAAATTCGATTGGTAGAGATTTAGACTCGTTATCGGCCAGAATTTTGGTTGAAAACTGTATTCAAGGTGAGATTATAGATCATAAATCTGCGACACTTATTTTGTCGGCGATTTCTGATAATACTTTGTCTTGTTTACCTGTATCATATAGAGATACCGTTCGTGCATCAATCTTCAAGCAGATGCTTTTATCATTAATGTAAGGAGTTGGAAATATGCTTTGTGAGAATTGTCATAAGAATACTGCAACAACACATATCAGAACCGTTATAAATGGCGTTGTAACCGAGAAAAATCTTTGTGGTTATTGTGCTGCCATGAGCGGTTATTCTAAATTTTCCAATAATAGCTTTGCATCAATGCTGGCATCGATGTTCGGCAATGAGTTAGCATCTGAAAAGCTAAGAGAGACCCGTTGCGAATGCTGTAACACCTCCTTTTCCGATATAGCCGAAACAGGTAAAATTGGCTGTTCGGAATGCTATAAGACCTTTAATAATAGACTTTTACCGTATATTCGCAGACTGCACGGAACAACCGAGCATATCGGTAAAAGACCAGTAGGAGTTATAGCCGAATTGGTACCCGTTTCAAAGGAATCAAAAATTGATACCCTGCGCGGCGAACTTTTAGAGGCAGTAAAGGCTGAAGAGTTTGAAAGAGCTGCAGTTTTGCGCGATGAAATCAGAAAACTTGAGGAGGGTGAGGGCAAATGAGTCAGTGGTATAAAACCATAGGCAACGAGGGCGATATAGCCGTTAGCACACGAATTCGAATTGCCCGAAATATTAAGGGAATACCTTTCCCCGCAAGGATAAACAGCGAGCAGCTGGGCGCTTTAAATGAATCGGTTAAAGCGGCTGTATTAGAATCGGATAACTCTGCTTGGAAGCTTAATGTTATCGATATGAACAGTGTTTCAGATGAAGAGGCATGCGCCATGGTGGAGCGCCATATTATAAGTCCGGATTTTGCTGCTGCGCGCCGAGATAAGATTTTGGTTATTTCGGATGATGAGAGCATCAGCATTATGGTTTGCGAAGAAGATCATATTAGAATTCAGGTAATAAAAGCCGGTCTTGCGCTCGAGGAAGCTTATTCAATAGCCGATCAATTAGATGATATGCTTGCAAAAAAACTAACCTTCGCTTTTGATAATAATTTCGGTTATTTAACCCAGTGTCCAACAAATCTCGGAACAGGACTCAGAGCTTCGCTTATGCTCCATTTGCCTGTGATTGAGGGCAATGGAGCGCTAAATTCGATTGCTGAATCGGTTTCTAAATTTGGTCTCACTGTTAGAGGAATTTATGGTGAAGGAACCAAATCGGCAGCTTCTTTATATCAGCTTTCAAACCAGATTACTCTCGGTATATCCGAAAAATCCGCGGTTGAGAATTTAGAGTCGATTGCTATGCAGATAATCGCCAAAGAAAGGGAAGACCGCAATTTAATAAATAAAATTGCGCTCGAGGATGCTGTTATGCGTTCCTTCGGAACTCTAAAATATCAGCGCATTTTGTCGAGCGAGGAGTTTATGAAACATATATCAAAGATTAAGCTTGGTGCATCGATGGGCATAATAGATATTGATGCAGCAAGACCCATAAGACTTTTGGTTGAATGTCAACCGTATATGCTTCAAAAAGAGCATGGTATTATGACTCCCGATGATCGCGATGTTTGTCGCGCAAAAAAGGTTAGAGAAGAGTTGGAGTGAGTTTTTGATGAAATATAACTTTAATGGTTTTACCGAGAAAGCAAACTATGCCCTAAATCTCGCAATAAAGGGCGCGCAGTTACTCGGTCATACCTATATAGGCAGCGAGCATCTGCTTTTAGGACTTTTAAGGATTGGAAGCGGTACCGCTTTTGATATTTTAAAAACTAAGGGCATTGATGAAAGCAAGGTTGAAGCGCTGCTAAAACAAGAGATAGGAGAGGGAAACCCTGTTACACTATCTCCCGATTATTTCACACCGAAGGCCAAGAGAGTAATCGAAACTGCGGTTTCGGTTTCCAAGAGCTCGGGTGGAAATGGCTTTGTCGGAACCGAGCATATTCTTTTGGGAATTCTCAGCGAAGGCGATAATTTTGCGGTTCGTTTTTTAGGCGAACTGGGTGTTGATGTTGCCTTGCTGACCGATGAGGTTATGAAGGTTGTTGGAGTTTCGGGGGCAGAGGCGCCCAAAAGCGAACCACAAAGCAGACAAACCTCGAAAAAAACTACCACACTTGATAAGTTTGGAAGAGATTTAACTGCCGAAGCGAGGGAGGGTGCGCTCGACCCGGTTATTGGCAGAAGCGATGAGATAGACAGAGTTATTCAGATACTTTGTCGCCGAACCAAGAATAATCCTTGCCTTATTGGTGAGCCCGGCGTTGGAAAGACTGCTATTGCCGAAGGATTGGCTCTTAAAATTGTTAATAAAGAGGCTCCGGAGGATTTAAACGGCAAGAGAATAATCTCACTTGATTTAACCGGAATGATCGCAGGAACGAAATATCGAGGCGATTTTGAGGAAAGAATTAAATCGGTTATCAACGAGGCGACTCAAGATAAAAATATAATTCTGTTTATTGATGAGGTTCATACCATTATTGGCGCGGGTTCTTCCGAGGGTTCAACCGATGCTGCAAATATTCTTAAGCCATCCTTAGCAAGGGGCGAGTTGCAGGTGATCGGCGCAACTACAATATCCGAATATCGCAAAAACATTGAGAAGGATGCAGCTCTCGAAAGGCGCCTGCAGCCTGTTATGGTATCTGAGCCGAGCGAAGAGGATGCCATCTTGATACTAAGGGGACTTCGTGATAAATATGAGGCGCATCACGGCATCAAAATTACCGATGATGCTATTGAGCAGGCTGTTGTTTTATCATCAAGATATATCGCCGATAGATTTTTACCCGATAAGGCTATCGACCTAATCGATGAGGCCGCCTCCAAGGTTCGTTTGCGTGTTTTTGTTGAGCCCGGAGAACTCAAGGAAATAGAGGCAAAATGTGCAGAACTTGAAAACGAAAAGGTGGCTGCGGTTAATTCTCAAGACTTTGAAAAAGCAGCGCTGCTTCGTGATAACGAAAAGAAAATGCGCGCTGAACTCGAAGAAAAACGCCGCTCATGGAACGATGAAAAACAGAAACTTTCGGGCGAAGTAACCGCCGAGGAAATAGCTGATATTGTATCTGAATGGACCGGTGTTCCGTTAACCCAGTTAACAGAAGAGGAGAGCGAGCGCCTTTTAAAACTCGAGGATGTTATGCATGAGCGCATAGTAGGTCAGGATGAGGCTGTTTCGGCTATTGCGAGAGCAATTCGCCGCGGCCGAGTGGGACTTAAAGATCCCAAGAGACCTATTGGTTCATTTATATTTTTAGGTCCTACAGGCGTTGGTAAAACCGAGCTTTGTAAAACGCTTGCAGAGGCTATGTTTGGCAGCGAAAATTCCATGATTCGCCTTGATATGTCGGAATATATGGAAAAGCATACCGTTTCTCGACTCATCGGTTCGCCTCCCGGATATATCGGATTTGATGAGGGCGGTCAATTAACCGAGCAGGTTCGCCGTTATCCGTATTCGGTAGTGCTTTTTGATGAAATCGAAAAAGCGCATCCCGATGTATTCAACATTCTACTTCAAATTTTGGATGATGGTGTTTTAACCGATTCGCAGGGAAGAAAGGTAAGCTTTAAAAACACCGTAGTAATTATGACATCGAATATTGGTGCTCGACTTATAACCGAGAAAAAGACCGCTTTTGGTTTTGGAAACGGCGGCGAGGTTGCCAAGAGTGATGATGTTATAAAGGATGAGGTTTTGGCAGAGCTTAAAAAAGAGTTCCGTCCCGAGATGCTCAACCGTATTGATGATATAATCGTTTTCAGAAAACTAATGCGCGAGGATATTTTCGAGATTGCAGGCAGAATGCTTAAGATTTTAGGAAATCGACTCGCCGATCTTGGCATTGATATCGAGTTTACCGATTCTGCGGTATCATATGTATCGGATGCGGGGTTTGATGATGTTTATGGAGCACGACCTTTGCGCCGCGCAATCCAAACAAAAATTGAAGATTTGCTTAGCGAAAAAATGCTTGATGGCACCGTAAAAGCGGGTCAAAAAATTATCTGCGACTTTGTGGATGGCGAATATATCGTTAGTGTTAAACAATAATTTAAAAAAACAGCGCAAACTAATCGGTTTGCGCTGTTTTTACTGCTTGAAATAATATAAATATAATAGTATAATAAATTATGTGTATGTTCATAAGTTTTTTTAGAATAATAATTCTAACGGAGGTTGAGCTTATGAACATTAAAAATGAAATCGATGAAAAAGAAACCGAATCAGAAACTATATACGACCAAATAAAGGAAACGGGTGCTGTTACAACCTGTTGCGGAAAGCATAAAATATATTGCTTAACCATAATAGGAGAAATAGAAGGACATTCGGTTTTACCGCCGCAAAGCAAAACAACCAAATACGAGCACATAATACCGCAGCTTGTAAGTTTAGAACAGGATAACGAGATAGAAGGTCTTTTAATTATTCTCAATACTGTTGGCGGAGATGTTGAAGCCGGGCTTGCTATCGCCGAACTCATTGCAGGTATGAATAAACCGACTGTTTCGCTCGTTTTGGGAGGCGGACATTCTATTGGTGTTCCGCTTGCGGTTGCCGCTAAAAGATCGTTTATTGTTCCATCGGCAACAATGACTATCCACCCGGTCAGGACAACCGGTTTGGTTTTGGGAGTTCCGCAAACACTTAATTATTTTGAGCGAATGCAAAATAGGATAACCAAATTCGTAACCGAAAATTCTAATATTTCGGAGGCGGAGTTTACGGGACTCTTGATGAATACCGGCGAACTTGTTACCGATATGGGAACGGTTATTGAAGGGCAGAGGGCGGTTTCATTAGGACTGATTGATAAACTCGGAACGCTATCCGATGTTGTTGAATGTTTAAACGAAATGATTGAAAAAGCGAAGTAATCGTGCGAAAACGCACGATATACATATTTGAAGGAGATGTGAAAATGGCTTCTAAAACAAAGGGAAGACCGAAAAAAACCACAACCGCAGCTAAAGCCGAGCAAAAAGCTGTTAAAAAGCAGTCTAAAAGCGGCAGAAGACAGGTTTCATCCATAATCTGGTTTGCGGTAGCGCTGTTTTTGCTTTTTGTTGTTTGTATCAAGGGCGAAAATCTATGGTTCAAGCTACATAACTTTTTATATGGCGTTTTTGGTTTTTGCGCAATATTTTTGCCCATTATCATTGGTTTTGTTGCGGTTATGCACGCAATGGACAAACTCCATGGAACAATCTCATCCAAGCTGATTGAGGCTTGCGTTTTGGTTGTTTTGCTTGGCGCTGCCACCGAAATATTTATTGCTCGACCCGCTCCCGATTTTGGGGCCCATATTAAGGCTTCCTTTTATGCAGGTATAGAGGGTGGTGGCTGGTTAGGCGCGCTGATTGGTCGACCGATTTTAAGTGCTTTTGGTTCAACCGGTGCAGGTATAACTATTGTTATATTAGTTCTTGTTTTCTTAATGCTCTTAACCGGAACAACCCTTATCGCACTCTTCAAGGCATTCATGCATCCCGCAAAGAAAATCAGCGAGCATGTTGAAGAAAAATATGATGCCGAGGAAGAGACTGCCGAAGAGGTTGCCGAGGGCACAAAGAAAAAGAGCAAGAAGGACAACCATTTCCACGATATCCCCGTAAACGATATCCCCGAAGAGCGCAATCCCGTGAAACCGGATATGAATACCATGCAGCGCATGGTTGTTGAAACCTATCACGATGTTGATGCAGATAAAACTCAGGCCGAGGCAGTTATCGAAGCCGTTGCTCCGGCTGTGCTTGAATCGGCCGAGCCGCAAACAGAGGATAAGGAAAAGGATAAAGATAAGGATAAGTCGGAAGCCATTAAAAACAGCAGCGGTATTTCTATTACCGATGATGGTTATCGTTTCCCTCCGCTATCGCTTCTTAATGAGCCGAGATTTGAGGATTCGAAAACAACAAGCTCTGATTTAGATGCAACCGCAACCCATCTTGTTGATACTCTGCGTAGCTTCGGTGTTGAAACCCGTATTGTTGATATTAGCCGCGGTCCAGCGGTTACAAGATATGAACTTCAGCCCAGCGCAGGCGTTAAGATTAGCAAGATAACCAACCTGGCTAACGATATAGCTTTGAACCTTGCTGTTGCCGGTGTTCGAATCGAAGCTCCGATTCCAAATAAGGCTGCCGTTGGTATCGAGGTTCCCAATAAACAGACTTGCGGTGTAAGTGTTCGCGAGGTTATTGAATCTCCCGCATTCGCAAATTCCAAGAGTAATCTAACCGTTGCACTTGGTCGCGATATTGCAGGTAATGTTGTTGTAACCGATATCGCAAAAATGCCGCATGGACTTATTGCGGGTGCTACCGGCTCGGGTAAATCGGTTTGCATCAACTCTATAATTATCAGCTTGCTTTATAAATCAAGCCCCGAGGATGTTAAGCTATTGCTTATAGATCCTAAGGTTGTTGAGCTTGGAATTTATAATGGCATTCCGCATTTGCTCGTTCCCGTTGTAACCGATCCGCGCAAGGCTTCGGGTGCTCTCGGATGGGCAGTTAGCGAAATGGAAAAGCGCTATAAAATGTTTGCAGATAATAATGTTCGCGATCTTGCAGGATATAATAAATTAGCCGAGCAGAGTGATGAACTTATGAAGATGCCGCAGATCGTTATCATCATCGATGAGCTTGCCGACCTTATGATGACAGCTCCGCGCGAGGTTGAAGAATCTATCTGCCGTATTGCCCAGAAGGCTCGTGCGGCCGGTATGCATCTTCTTATTGCAACCCAGCGTCCTTCTGTTGATGTTGTTACAGGTCTCATTAAGGCCAACGTACCTTCGCGTATAGCATTTACCGTTTCTTCGCAGGTTGATAGCCGAACCATCCTGGATGTTGGCGGCGCTGAAAAACTTTTAGGTCGAGGCGATATGCTGTTTAGCCCCGTTGGCGCAACCAAAGCAAATCGTGTTCAGGGTTGCTTTGTAAGCGATGAAGAGGTTGAAGCAGTTGTTGAATATGTAAAGACCGATCATGTAACCGAATACGATGAGGATGTTATGCACGAAATCGAGCGCCAGGCTGCTATTGAGAAGAAGCAGAAAACCGGTCTTGATGAGGATGGTCCTGCAGGCGATCCCATGTTGCCAAATGCTATTGCAGTTGTTGTTGAAGCCGGTCAGGCATCTACCTCGCTTCTGCAGCGCAAACTAAAACTCGGCTATTCGCGTGCTGCTCGAATCATTGATGAGATGGCTGAAAGAGGCATAATCGGACCTTTTGAGGGCGCGAAGCCGCGTCAGGTTCTTATTTCTAAAGAACAGCTAATGGAGATGCAGGCTCGAAATGATGAGTAAGAATATTAAGGTTGCGGTTATATCGTTTGCCTTTGCTGTTCTTTCAATTATTGCTTGCATTATTTATTGTTTAGATGCTTACGATACCGTTTTCAAATGGTTCGGCATCAGCAATAAGTGCTCTTATAACTATGTAAAATTTATCGATGTTGGCCAAGGCGATTGCACACTTATACACACGGATGACAGGTACATACTTATCGATACCGGAAACAATGTGGATGATGGTATTGCCTTGGCGAACAAACTTAAAGAATACAATGTTAAGAAAATAGAGTGTGTGATTATAAGCCATGATGGTACCGATCACGCGGGAGGATTATATAAAATCCTCAGCGATTTCGAGGTTGGTGCGATTGTTTGTAATCAATATGCCTTTGCCGATGAAAATGCCGCTATTTATCGGGCGGTTGAGCTTGCAGAGGAAAAGGGCGTTAAGATTGTAAATGCCGAGAGTGGCGACAAACTCTATTTTGGAGCTGCAGAATTCAATTTCATTTGGAATGATTACAAGGCCGATAGCAACAATAGCACAAGTTTGGTAACTCGCCTCTATTTGGATGGTAGGATATTCTTGTTCTGTGGCGATATATCGCAATCGGTTGAGAAACGAATGATTGATAGCGGTATCGATGTTAAATGCGATGTCTTGAAGGCTGCGCATCACGGAAGCGCTTATTCATCGAGCGAGCTGTTCCTCGATATCGCTAAACCAAAATACTGTGTTGTTAGTTGTAGCATCGACAATAATTTTGGTTTCCCGGCCGAGCCGTTTTTGAGCAGGATAAGTGAGCGCGATATCAAGCTATATGTAACATATCGCGATGGTGATATAACATTTAATACGAGTGATTCTACTGTTTTTACAAAAAAATAAATGCAGCCAATCGACTGCATTTATCGGCGCTCTTTATTCGCGGTTAACATCTACGGCAGTATCATCGCGTTCGCGGAACAATAGGGAAATGCACCAGATTCCCGCCAGAGCGATAACTGTATAGATAATTCTGCTAACCAGCGCATCGCTGCCGCCGAAGAGCCAAGCAACGAGGTCGAATTGGAACAAGCCAACACTACCCCAGTTCAACGAACCAATTATAACAAGCAGTAGGCAAATTTTATCAAGCATTCTTTTCACTCCTTTTTAATTGCATTAAATAGTTTTAACATTATAATTAATTTTATACACACAACAAATTTGTTTGGAGGATTTTTTATGGAAACAAAGAGAGTTTTAGCATTCGATTTTGGTGCTTCGAGCGGTAGAGCAATGATTGCTACGCTCAAAGACGGAAAGATCGATATGAAGGAAATTCACCGTTTTGCAAACGACCCCGTTTTAGTTGGCGAGCGCCTTTCTTGGGACATTCTTCGCCTCTATCATGAAATTAAGCACGGAATAGTTCTTGCTGTTCAAGACGGCGGATTCGATGCTATCGGTATCGATACTTGGGGTGTTGACTTCGGTCTTATTAACCGACATGGTGAGTTACTTGGAAATCCTGCAAACTATCGCGATACAAGAACCGAAGGTATGCCCGAAGAGGTTTATGAAATCATCTCTGAGCAGGAGATTTATTCTACTGCGGGTATTCAGAAGATGAACTTCAATACTCTTTATCAGCTTTATTACCTTGCCAAATATCGCCCCGAGGCTCTTCGCGATGCCGAGACATTCCTTATGATTCCCGACCTTTTTGCATATTTCTTAACCGGCAAAAAGCGCCTTGAATATACCAATGCATCAACAACCAATATACTTGATGCTAAAACCAAAAAAATCAATAAGGATATGCTTGAGCGCTTAGGAATTAAGAGCGGTATTTTCCCCGAGATGATTTTCCCGGGCGTGACCTATGGTAATCTCTTACCTGAGATTTG
>JAZOXC010000060.1:0-1688 GCA_045659535.1 Acutalibacteraceae bacterium | reverse complement strand
GAGGTTGAGCAATGAAAAGAATCTTTTGCTTGTTGGCTTCGCTGTTGTTGGTAGTTTCTTGTGGATCTTTGGTTGCCTATGCCGATGAGGCAGCAACCGAAACCATCGGAGCCGTTACCACTACAACAACCCCCGCCAACGCGACTGCCGCCGAAACAGACGGCGAGACCGACTACGATAGCTATCTCGGAGCTAACAGCGCTTTTGCGCCCGCACCGCAGGGAAGCACCATCGTTATCCAGGGAGACAAGTATGTTTCCTCCGATGGCGCAGAGCTTACTAAGGTTTCGGAGTTTGATGGCAGAAAAAATGTTGTTAAATGGACCAATGAAGAGGGAACCGTTACCTACCGCTTCACGGTAGAAACCGCGGGACTTTATTCTTTGCGTTTCTATTACCAGGGAATCAAGAGCCGTAGCACCCCGATAAAACTCGGCGTTCGCATCGATGGAGATTATCCCTTCTCGGGAATCAATGCTATCGAACTGCCCAGAGTTTGGAAGGATGGCGGCGAAATTCGTTCCGATGGTGTTGGTAACCAGTTTACCGCAGAGCAGGTTGAGGTGTTCATGTATACCGATTCCTACGCAAACGATAGCACCGGTCTTGTTTCCGAGCCCTATCAGTTTGCCCTCTCCAAGGGAACCCATACCATAACCCTCGAGGCAATCGAGCAGCCCTTCGTTTTA
Source organism: Acutalibacteraceae bacterium (assembly GCA_045659535.1). GTDB lineage: Bacteria > Bacillota > Clostridia > Oscillospirales > Acutalibacteraceae > SIG589. The sequence continues at coordinate 999 of JAZOXC010000060.1, read as the reverse complement.
GAGAAGATGGAACTCGTTGCCCCGCCGGTTTACAAGCCCTATGATGAGGTTCTCGCAGACTACACCGCAAAAGGCTACAAGCCCTATGCAGGTGCTGATGTTATCAAGATCGAAGGCGAATCCGCAACCCTCAAGAGCACCAACTCGCTCATCGCAAAGTCGGACTCTTCCGACCCCAGCGTTTCGCCCACCAGCCCTTATGTAAGCAAAATCAACTACATAGGCTCAACCAACTGGCAGACCCCCGGCGATACCATCACCTGGGAGTTTACCGTTCCTGAAGATGGTCTTTATAAACTCGGCCTTAAGTTCCGTCAGAACGGAATCTTAAACGGAAGCGCTTATCGTAAGCTTTATATCGATGGCGAGGTTCCGTTCCTCGAGGCAGCTGATATCGACTTCAGCTATGCTTCGGGTTGGCAGTATAAAGAATTCAAAAACAAAGAAGGCGAAGAATATCTCTTCTATCTGACAAAGGGCAAGCACACCCTTTCGATGGAGGTAACAATCGGCGATCTCGCCGAGCTCACCCGCGCTCTTCAGAATGTTCTCTATAGCGCAGGTAGCCTCTATCGTAAGATAGTTCAGATAACCGGTGAATCCCCCGATGCTTCGCGTGACTATAGCCTTTATGAGCAGATCCCCAACTTCGAGGAGATCCTAAAGGCCGACATGGATGAGCTTTATCGCATATCCTATGCCCTTGAAGACCTTTATGGCAAAAAGGGCGGTACCAACGCAACAACCATCCGTTCCTTCGCTCAGGTTATGAAGAGCATGCTCGAAAATCGTTTCATCTCTCATAGATACAAGACCCAGTACTACAACAACTACTGCTCGGTTAACGCTCTGATGTATGAAATGATGTCGTTGCCGCTCGATATCGACTATATGGTTACTACCGCCCCGGAACCCACCGTTGGCGGTACCGATGCCAGCTTCTGGGAGGATGTTAAGTTCTCGTTCCAGCGTTTGCTTTCTTCCTTCAGCAGCTCCTAT
>JAZOXC010000059.1:0-2555 GCA_045659535.1 Acutalibacteraceae bacterium | reverse complement strand
CCGAAGAGGAAGGGGTTTTCACGGTTAGCTGCGCCGGTGGAGCTCGCGGTCGTTTTTCGTTCCCGCTTGAGCGCGAAAAAACTGCCGAAAAAGCCTATAAAATCTCGATTAGCGGTCTGCTTGGCGGACATTCGGGGGTTGAGATTGATAAGGGTCGCATAAATGCCGATATTTTGATGGGCAAGCTCCTATCAGAACTCGGCAACTGCCGCATAGTATCCATTGCGGGCGGACTAAAGGATAACGCAATTCCCGCTGCCTGCGAGTGTGTAATCGTTGGCGCCGACCCCTCGGAATTTATAAAAAAGTTCAAAGAAGAGAATACCGTTTCTTCGGATAGCGGGCTTTCGATTTCGGCATCTCCCGCCGAGGCAGAGGAGTGTTTAACCGATGGCTCGAGCAAAACCATAATCCGTTTCCTAACCGAGGTTAAAAACGGCATAATTTCTTGGAGCGAGGATATAGAAGGTTTGGTTCAAACCTCGCTGAACCTCGGTCGCCTTTATATCGAGGGGGATAAGCTTATTGCTTCGTTCGCCCTTCGCAGCTCGCGCCTTTCCGAGCGCGCCGAGCTCGTAAATGATTTAGAGCAAACCGCTAAAAACTTGGGTGGCGAGTTCGAAGCCGATAGCTTTTATCCCGCTTGGGAATATAAAAAGGATTCCTATCTCCGCGATACCATGTGTTCCGTTTGGGAGAAAAAATATAATACTCCCGCCCGCGTTTCGGCAATCCATGCGGGTCTCGAATGCGGTCTTTTCTGCGAAAAAATCGCGGGGCTCGATGTTGTTTCGATGGGTCCCGATATGATGGATGTTCATACCCCGAAAGAAAAACTTTCAATCTCATCAACCAAAAAGGTTTATGAATTTTTGCGAGAGGTGTTGGCGGCGATATGAAAAGCCGAATCGAAAAGCTAAAAAATGCCCTCGGCTCGGGCGAAGCTCTGCTTATTAAAAGTGCCGAAAACCGCCGCTATCTAACCGGGTTTTCTTCGAGTGCGGGTGCAGTTTTAATAACCCGCAACAGCGCCTGCCTTCTTATCGATTTTCGCTATTTCGAGATGGCAAAAAAGGCGGTAAACAGCTGTGAAACCCGCCTTTGCCGCAGCATTTTCGAGGAAATAAAAGCGGTCGAGGGAATAAAAAACCTCTATGTCGAAACCGCCGAAACCTCGCTTTGCGCGGCGGCCGATTTAAAGGAAAAATTAGAGGGAATCGAGATATCCGCGGATAATAAATTCCAAAAAATGCTCGAAGAAATGCGCGCTGTGAAGAGTAGCGAGGAGCTTGCCTCCATTCGCGCCGCGCAAAAGCTTACCGATGAGGGCTTTTCCTATATCCTCGCGCGAATCGAAAAGGGAAGAACCGAGCGCGAAATAGCCCTCGATCTCGAATTTTTCATGAGGCGGCAGGGAAGCGAAGGTGTTGCCTTTGATTTCATCGTTGTTTCGGGCAAAAACTCATCCCTCCCGCATGGTGTTCCAACCGAAAAGCCGATTGAAAACGGTGATTTTATAACCATGGATTTCGGCGCGGTTATCGATGGCTACCGCTCGGATATGACAAGAACGGTCGCCCTCGGCGAGGTAACGGAAGAGCAGAAAAAGGTTTATAATACCGTTTTGGCTGCGCAGGAGGCTGCGCTTGATGCCATCCGCCCGGGCGCGATTTGCAAGGATATCGATAAAATCGCCCGCGATATTATTGATGGCGCGGGATACGAGGGCTGCTTCGGGCATGGGCTTGGACATAGCGTTGGTCTTGAGATTCACGAAAGCCCTGCCTTTAATACCGTTTGCAAAACCTCGCTTCGCGAGGGAATGGTTATAACGGTTGAGCCCGGAATCTATCTCGAAAACCGCTTTGGTGTTCGAATCGAGGATATGATAGCAGTAACCCCCTGCGGCTGTGAGAATCTAACCGCCAGCCGCAAGGATTTGATAATTCTTTAGGAGTTAAAGCAAATGGAAAAACTAACCCCAAAGCGCGTTGCAGCAGGGGCAGAGGGGCATAGCGCCTATCCCCGCCCGCAGTTTAAAAGAGAATCCTATTTTTCGCTAAACGGCGAATGGGATTTTGCCGCAAGCGAGGGCGAAGAGCCGAGCTCTTTTGGAAAAATAATAGTTCCTTTCCCGCGCGAATCCTATCTTTCCCATGCCGAGAATATAAAAGGGAATACCCTTTTTTATAAGCGAAAATTCCGCCTTCCAAAAGGCTTTATAAAATCGCGTGTTTTGCTTCATATCGGTGCTGCCGATCAAAAAGCCGAGGTGTTCTTAAACGGAAAGCCCATCGGCTCGCATAGAGGAGGCTATCTGCCGTTTTCTTTTGATATAACCGATGCGCTCGCCGAGGAAAACGAGCTTTTTATAAAGGTTATCGATAATCCAAAGGATAAAACCGAGCCCTACGGAAAGCAAAAGGTTCGCCGCGGCGGAATGTGGTATACCCCCGTTTCGGGTATATGGCAGAGTGTTTGGCTCGAGAGTGTTCCGAGGGAATATATAAAATCAATTAAAATTGATGCTACCGAAAATGGCGCTCGCATCACCG
>JAZOXC010000058.1:0-4925 GCA_045659535.1 Acutalibacteraceae bacterium | reverse complement strand
AATTATCCGCGATTTGCGAATGGGCAAGTTTGATGTTTTGGTTGGAATAAACCTTCTGCGTGAGGGCCTTGATATCCCCGAAGTATCTCTGGTTGCAATACTCGATGCCGATAAAGAAGGCTTCCTTCGAAGCGAAACCTCGCTAATCCAAACCATTGGTAGAGCCGCCCGAAATGCTAACGGAACGGTTATCATGTATGCCGATACCGTAACCCGCTCGATGGAGAGTGCGATAACCGAAACTCTCCGCCGCCGCGAAATCCAAAAGGCATATAACGATGCTAACGGTATCGTTCCCAAGACCATAGTAAAGGATGTTCGTGATATAATCGAAATCGGTGCATCCGATGATAAGAAGAGTCGCGACAAGGATATAAAGAAAATGTCGAAGGCAGAGCGCGAGCAGCTTATTACCCGCCTAACGCGCGAGATGAAGCTTGCTGCAAAAATGCTCGAATTCGAGCATGCTGCTCACCTGCGCGACCGAATCGCCCGCTTAAGGGAAGGTAAATAATTAAAACCGCCGAGTTTTTCGGCGGTTTTTGTTATTATTATATATAAAATATTATTTACTTTTATATAATTTTGGGGTACAATAGTTTTGTATATATAAAAGTTATAATGGAGGAAGTATGGCGAACGATAAAATCATCATCAAGGGCGCAAATGTTCATAACCTTAAGAATATTGATGTAACCATCCCGCGCGATAAGCTTGTTGTTTTAACGGGTCTTTCGGGTTCGGGAAAATCTTCGCTTGCCTTCGATACCATTTATGCCGAGGGTCAGCGCCGCTATGTTGAATCGCTTTCTTCCTATGCGCGTATGTTTTTGGGACAGATGGAAAAACCCGATGTTGAAACCATCGAGGGTCTTTCTCCCGCTATCTCCATCGACCAAAAAACAACCCATAAAAACCCCCGTTCAACCGTTGGAACAGTAACCGAGATTTATGATTATCTTCGCCTTTTGTATGCTCGAGTTGGTGTTCCTCATTGTCCTATTTGCGGCAAAGAGATTTCGCAGCAAACCTGCGACCAGATAGTTGATCGCGTTCTATCGCTTCCCGAGAAAACCAAAATTCAGATTTTAGCGCCTACCGTTCGCGGTAAAAAGGGCGAGCATCAAAAAGAATTTGAAGCCGCTCGCAAAGCGGGTTATGTTCGTGTTCGAGTTGATGGAAATGTATATGACCTATCCGAAGAGATAAAACTCGAGAAAAACAAAAAGCATAATATTGAGATAATAGTTGACCGTTTGGTTGTTGGCTCTGATATGAAATCACGTTTAGCTGATAGCATCGAAACCGCTCTCGAATATACCGGCGGACTTGTAAATATTGATGTTGTTGGCGGCGATGAGTTATCCTTTTCGCAGAACTATGCCTGCGAGGAGCATGGAATAAGTATCCCCGAACTAACACCTACTATGTTCTCATTTAACAATCCTATGGGCGCATGTCCTACCTGCATGGGACTTGGTATGTTCATGAAAGCAAATCCGCGCCTTATAGTTCCAAATGATGAATTGTCGCTTCGTGAGGGTGCTATTCGCGTTGTCGGATGGAGTATAAATGGTTGGCATGGTCAAGAAAACTCGATTGCAACAATGTATTATACCGCCATTGGCGAGAAATATGGATTTACCCTTGATACCAAATACAAGGATATCAGCGATGAGGGCAGAAATGCCCTTATGTATGGAACAAACGGTGAAACCCTAAAGCTTCGCCGAAGCTCTCTTTGGGGCGGCGGGGTGCATGAGGCTCCGTTTGAAGGCATCGTTAATAATATCGAGCGCAGATATAAGGAATCAAACAGCGACTATTCGCGTAATGAACTCGAAACTCTTATGAGCGAGTCGGCGTGCCCGACCTGTGGCGGTGCTCGCTTAAAACCCGAACCGCTTGCAGTAACGGTTGGGGATAAGAATATAATGCAGTTCTGCGATATGTCGGTAACCGATGCACTTGCTTTCCTCGAAACACTAACCTTTAGTGATATGCAAGGAAAAATTGCAGGTCCCATTATTAAAGAAATTAAGGAACGCCTTAATTTCCTAAATAGTGTTGGTCTCGATTATCTAACCCTTTCGCGTTCTTCGGGAACTCTTTCGGGTGGCGAGAGTCAGCGTATTCGCCTTGCAACCCAAATAGGTTCCTCTCTTATGGGGGTTATTTATATCCTTGATGAGCCGAGCATCGGTTTGCATCAGCGCGATAATAACCGCCTTATTGCAACACTCAAGCGTCTGCGCGATCTTGGTAACACCTTGATTGTCGTAGAACACGATGAGGATACAATTCGTGCCGCCGACTTTGTTGTTGATATTGGACCGGGTGCAGGAATTCATGGAGGCAAGGTTGTTTGCGCGGGAACAGTAGCCGAAATCGAGGCTTGCGAAGGCTCGGCAACAGGCGACTATCTTTCGGGTAGAAAGAAAATTGATGTTCCAAAAAACCGCCGCAAGGGTAATGGAAAATATCTAACCATAAAAGGCGCCGCTCAAAATAACCTTAAGGGTGTTAATGTTAAAATACCGCTTGGAGAGTTTGTCTGCGTAACCGGCGTTTCGGGTTCGGGTAAATCCTCGCTTGTTAACGATATTCTTTATGAAGAATTAGCATCTAAACTTAATGGAGCTCATACTATACCCGGTGAAAACAAGGGTATTGAGGGTGTTGAAAACCTTGATAAGGTTATTGATATCAATCAGTCGCCTATTGGACGAACCCCTCGTTCCAATCCTGCAACCTATACAGGAGTGTTTACCGATATACGCGAGCTTTTTGCATCAACCAAAGATGCAAAAATGAAGGGCTATACCGCGGGAAGATTCTCCTTTAATGTTAAGGGTGGCAGGTGCGAGGCTTGCGAGGGTGATGGAACCCTCAAGATTGAGATGCATTTCTTGCCCGATGTTTATGTTCCTTGCGAGGTTTGCGGCGGCAGCAGATACAATCGCGAAACCCTTGCCGTTAAGTATAAGGACAAAAACATTTATGATGTTCTTGAGATGACCGTTGAGGAGGGTATGCATTTCTTTGAGCATATTCCTAAAATCTACCGAAAGCTTAAAACATTGTTTGATGTTGGACTCGGATATATAAAAATTGGTCAGCCCGCAACAACCCTATCGGGTGGTGAAGCACAGCGAGTTAAACTCGCAACCGAGCTTGCCCGCAGAGGAACAGGAAAGACCATATATATCCTCGATGAGCCTACAACAGGTTTGCATACCGCCGATGTTCATCGGCTGCTCGAGGTGTTACAGCGACTTGTTGATGCGGGTAATACCGTTTTGGTAATCGAGCATAATTTGGATGTTATCAAATGTGCCGACCATATTATCGACTTGGGTCCCGAGGGTGGAGATAAGGGCGGAAGAATTATTGCAGAGGGTACTCCCGAAAAGGTTGCAAAATGCGATAATTCTTATACAGGACAATTCCTTAAATCGCTTTTAAATTAACACATTATTCACTAATAACTCCGAGGTAAGAGTTAAAATATTATGATATAAGGGGGGATGCGAATGTTAGGCTATATAAAGGCATATAAACCCGAGCTTAGAATGAAAGAATTCGAGCTATATAAGGCGGTTTATTGTTCGCTTTGTAAGCAAATGGGAAAACGCTATGGTTTTCTAACGAGATTTACTCTCAGCTATGATTTCACATTTTTAGCATTGCTTAACATGTCGCTCGCTTCGGATGTTTGCTCGGTTGGGCAGGGGAGATGCGTTTGCAATCCTCTAAAAAAATGTTCCTATTGCAAAAATAGCGAAAAAGAGCTTTTAATGCCCTCCGCAGCATCAGTCATAATGGTTTATTATAATATTCGCGATAATGTTGCGGATGAAAAGGGAATAAAGAAACTTTTTTATCGCTTCTTATCCCTTTTGTTTAAAAGAGCACATAAAAAAGCTGCTGCCGATTTTCCCGAAATCGAAAAGGCGGTAGCAACCTATGTTGAGCGTCAAGCGGCGGCAGAAAAATCCGAAATGGTTGATATGGATGCTGCTGCTGCGCCAACCAGCGAGGTTTTATCCTTCCTTTTCCCGCTTTGTTCTTCGGATGAGCGGGATAAGCGAGCGCTTCAGCGCCTTGGATATTGTCTCGGCAGATATATATATTTGACCGATGCGCTCGCAGATCTTCCCGAAGACCGAAAAAAACGCAGATTTAATCCGCTAATTGGATATGAGGATGCGGAGGATAGGGTAGAACGAAGCATTTATATGTGCATCAATGAGTCAATAAGCGCATTTGAACTGATAAACATTCGTCAGTTTAAAAATATACTCGGAAACATAATCTATATGGGATTAGAGGATACTTATAAAAGGAGTAAAAAAGATGAGAGATCCGTATGAAATTTTAGGCGTTAACCGAAACGCTACCGATGATGAGATTAAGGAAGCATATCGCGCCCTTGCTCGCAAATACCATCCCGATAACTATCAGGATAACCCGCTTTCCGATCTTGCAACCGAGAAAATGCAGGAGCTAAACGAAGCTTACGATAGCATTATGGATGAGCGCAAGGGAAGAGGAAAGAAAAAGGCCGGAGGCAATCCCTATGGCAATCCTTATGGTCAGCAACAGTCGGCTTTCCCCGATATACGCAATCTAATTATGATGGGCAGATTCGAGGAGGCTCAGGAGCTTCTTGATGGCGTTCCTAATGACCGCAGAAATGCTGAATGGCACTTCCTAAACGGATCTGTTCTTTATAAGCGCGGCTGGTTTGACGGAGCATACAGCGACTTCGCAACTGCTTGCCGTATGGATCCTTCCAACCCTGAATATCGCGCAGCCTTTAATCGTATTCAGCAGCAAACCAGAGCCGGATAACAAAATCCCTATGGCAGCGCTCCCAATATGGGCGGCTGCAGCGGATGCGATGTTTGTCAAGGTCTTATTTG
>JAZOXC010000057.1:0-1316 GCA_045659535.1 Acutalibacteraceae bacterium | reverse complement strand
TATTGCTTTTTCCTTTCCGATAATTTTTGCTATTGAATTAATTTCAGTCGATATTTTCATCAAAAATCCCCCTTGATATATTTTAGTTGCCGACTTATAACAGCCTTCTTAATTTAAGCGGATTATAGCATCTTCCGTATTTTCAGTCAAGCGAATTTAAAATCCCCTCGGATTGCTCCAAGGGGATTTATTGAGAGAGTACAGCTTATTGCTAAGCATTTTTTAAGAATAAATGAACTTATCTCGGCGATATTTTCTAATCTTTGCGAAAATTATGCTACCGATTAAAAGAGCCATTGTAACACAAACGCAAATAACCGAGCGGGTATAATTCGAATCAGCTCGTACCTCAAGCCAGAGGTCGGTTTGCAAACGATTTATATCATCGCTAAGATTAACATATGCTTCGCAACCCTCTAAAGTTTCGGGATATGTAGCTTCAACGGCATAGTCGCCGAATTCCTCGCGGAGATATTCTTTATGCTCCTCTATAACCTGAATTTGAGGAGAAGAATAGCAAAGATATTCAGCATTCGCTTTGGCCGCCTCATAAGAACACATATAATTGATAAACATCTCTGCTGCGCTTTTATTTTTGCAGCCCTTGGGAATACACATTGCATCAACAAAGAGGTTGGTTCCTTCCTTTGGGAAAACAAAATCAACATCCTCGTTTTGGCTCATGATGGTTAATGCATCACCGATATAGTAGGGAGCTAAAGCAGCTTCACCGCTCGCCATCATCGGGAAAATCTGATCCATAACATAGGTTCTAACAACCGATTTCTGCTTTTTAAGAAGCTCGGCTGCGTTGATCCAATCCTCGGGGTTCTCGGAATTAAAGGAAGCGCCGTTAAGGATCTGAGCAATAGCAAAAGCATCGCGCGAGTTATCGAACATTAGAATTTTGCCCTTGTATTCTTCATCCCAAAGAGCTGTCCAGCTATCAATCGGCTTGGTAACAACACTCTTGTTATAAAGAAGAGCAACTCGACCCCATGTATAGGGAACAGAATAGGCCTGATCGGGGTCATAGTTAAATCTTTCCTTATCGAGAAGCTGCTTATCAATATACTGATAATTTGGAATGTTCTCGAAGTTTATAGGCAATAGCATATCTTCGCCTATAAGCTTGGAAATCATATAGTCGGAAATGATGATAACATCATAGGTTGCAGAACCGCTCTTAAGCTTGGTATAAAGCTCTTCGTTGCTTGCGAAGGTTAGATAGGTAACTTCGATGCCTGTTTTTTCGGTAAAATCAGCAATAACATCAAGGGTATCATCATCACCATTCGAGATGTATTCACCCCAGT
>JAZOXC010000056.1:0-2784 GCA_045659535.1 Acutalibacteraceae bacterium | reverse complement strand
CAAGGGACAGGTTGTTGAAAAGGGCGAAACCATCGCTTTGGTTGGCTCAACAGGTCAGTCAACCGGCAACCATCTCCACTTTGAGGTTCGCGTGAACGATATTGCAAAGAACCCCTTAAAGTATGTTAAAAAATAAGTATTAAAAAGCCGCTCAAACGAGCGGCTTTTTTGCTTTTTATGGTGGCTTCACTCCTTGACAGAGCACTATATATAGTATATAATATAATAGATAATATATGCGAGGTGGACTATGGCAAAAAAGACCACATACGATAACGAAAGTATATCCAGCCTAAAAGGCGCAGACCGAGTTAGAAAAAGACCGGGAGTTATATTCGGCTCCGATGGTCTTGATGGTTGACAGCATTCGGTTGTTGAAATTATTTCAAACTCGATCGATGAAGCCCGGGCAGGCTATGGTAAAAAGATAATAATAACCCGCTATGCCGACCATTCTATTGAGGTAGAGGACTTTGGTCGAGGCGCCCCGGTTGATTATAACAGCCGCGAGGAAAAATATAACTGGGAGCTTCTCTATTGCGAGCTCTATGCAGGCGGTAAATATAATGATGAGCAGGGAAGTGGCTATGATTTCTCTTTGGGACTAAATGGTCTTGGTCTTTGCTCAACCCAGTATGCCTCCGAATATATGGATGTTGAGATTAAGCGCGATGGCTTTAAATACAACCTCCATTTCGAAAAGGGCGAAAACATCGGCGGTCTTCATAAGGAAGAGTTTGCAGGCAAAGCAACAGGAACCAAAACCCGTTGGAAACCCGACCTTGCAGTTTTCACCGATATAAACATTCCTGCCGAGTTCTTCGTTGATTTCATCAAGCGCCAGGCTATAGTAAACGAGAATATTCTTTTCGTTTTCCGAAATCAGGTTGGCGGAAAATTTGAAACTCAAGAATTTATCTATTCCGATGGTATTCGCGAATATGCAACCGAGGTTGCGGGGGATGATGCTCTGGCATCCGTTCAGCTTTGGCAAACCGAAAAGGTTGGTCGCGACCGCGAGGATATGAATGATTACCGCGTTAAAATCAATGCTGCGGTCTGCTTCTCAAACCGCAACCAAATCAAGGAGTATTACCATAACTCGAGTTGGCTCGAGCATGGCGGCGCTCCCGACCGAGCGGTTAAAAACGCATTCGCGTATCAAATCGATGCTTATATTAAGCAAACGGGTAAATATAACCGCAACGAAAGCAAAATAACCTTTGCGGATATCGAGGAATGCTTAATCATTGTTATTTCCTCCTTCTCAACCCAAACCTCCTACGAAAACCAAACCAAAAAATCAATTACCAATAAATTTATATACGAGGCGATGAATGATTTCTTCCGCCGTCAGCTCGAAATCTATTTCATAGAGAATAAGGCCGAGGCCGATAAAATTGTTGATCAGGGTCTTATCAATAAGCGCAGCCGCGAAAAGAGCGAAAAAGAGCGCCTCAATATAAAGAAAACCCTCCAAACCTCGGGCAACGATATGCTCAACCGAATTGATAAATTCGTTGATTGTCGCAGCCGCGATAAGGAGATAAGAGAACTCTTTATAGTTGAGGGTGATTCGGCATTAGGTTCTGTTAAGATGGCGCGAAATGCCGAGTTCCAAGCCGTTATCCCGGTTAGAGGCAAAATCCTTAACTGCCTAAAAGCGGAATACGATCGCATCTTCAAGAGCGAAATCATAACCAACCTTATAAAGGTTTTGGGCTGCGGAGTTGAGGTTAAATCGAAGGCAAATAAAGACCTTTCAACCTTTGATATAAACGCTCTGCGCTGGAGCAAGGTTATAATCTGTACCGATGCCGATGAGGATGGATTCCAGATTCGAACCCTTATCTTAACTATGATATATCGCCTAATCCCAACCCTTATCGATGAGGGAAAGGTATTCATAGCCGAAACCCCGCTTTATGAAATAACAACCAAGGAAAAAACCTATTTCGCATATGATGAAAAGGAAAAGGCCGATATCCTAACCAATATGGTTGGCGACCAAAAGTGCAGCATTCAGCGTTCAAAGGGTCTTGGTGAAAACCAGGCTGATATGATGAGCCTTACAACCATGAACCCCGAAACCCGCCGCCTCATCAAGGTTAACCCCGAGGAGGCCGAGGCAACCGCAAAGATGTTTGATATCCTCCTTGGCGATGATATTGATGGCCGAAAAGAAATTATAACCGAAAAGGGCTATATGTATATAGCCGATGCAGATATTAGTTAGTTTTTAGAAAGGGGTATTATATGCCTCCGAGAAAGAAAAAAACCGAGATAAAATCTTCGGCTCCCGTTGCAAATGCTTATATTGCGGGAGCGGGAACAATAGTTGAGCAGCCAATAACCGAAACCTTGGAAATCAACTATATGCCCTATGCGATGAGTGTTATTTTATCGCGTGCAATTCCCGAAATCGATGGTTTTAAACCCTCGCATCGTAAACTTCTCTATACCATGTTTGGTATGGGACTTATAAACGGCCCAAAAATCAAATCGGCAAACATAGTTGGTCAAACAATGCGACTCAACCCTCATGGTGATGCCGCCATTTATGAAACAATGGTGCGCCTAACCGAGGGAAACGAGGCTTTGCTTCATCCCTTCGTTGAATCCAAGGGTAATATGGGTAAAGCCTATTCGCGCGATATGGCCTATGCTGCTCCGCGTTATACCGAGGCAAAGCTCGCTCCCATAGCGGCCGAGCTGTTCCGCGATATCGGCTGCGATACGGTTGATTTCGTTGATAACTATGATGCTTCGATGCAGGGGCCAAGT
>JAZOXC010000055.1:0-2988 GCA_045659535.1 Acutalibacteraceae bacterium | reverse complement strand
AGAGCAAAGGGAATGGTGAACGAAATGGTCGCGCCCACCATCGAGGAAACAACAAGAGCATTGAATCCGCCGAGAGCGGGGTCGCGCGCGATTTCTGCCGCCAGCGGAGCACCACCCATATCATTGGCAAAAACCGAAGCGGGAATAACCGAGGGGTCAATTCCGAGCGCGTTATATGTAAAATCAAAAACCGGCTTCAAAAGGTCGGCAATGGCGGGAGCTAAAATGATCATGCCGATCATCGAAAGCGCCATGGTTCCAAAAAGATGAAATCCCTTTTCAAATTCCTTTCCGAGTCCGAATTTATTGCCAAAAATTCTATCCAGCGCGCCAAGCATCGCAAAAACGCACATAAAAACCGCAACATAGTTCATATCTGTCCACCCAATTTTTCTAAATCTCTATCGGCGTAAATTTTCCGCCCTTTAAAACATAAACCGAATCAAAGCCATGCTCTTTAAGCAAACTCTGCGCCGCCTTAAAACCGCAGTCAATAAACCGAGCATCATGGCAGTCGGAGGATATAATAGCTCCAAACCCGAGTCTTCGCAGTTCATCCAACATAAAAGGTGCGGGGTAGGGCGAGGTTCTGTATCCTCGCGCCATGGCGCCGGTGTTAACCTCAAAATAGGGAATCTTGCCCGCGAGCTGCTCGAGTGCATTTATGGCAAAATAGCGATACTCCTTCGAATCCTCATCAAAAAAGCGGCGGTTTTCGCTATGCTTTGTTATGAGGTCGGGATGTCCCAATATATCAAATTTTCCGTATTCGGGGAGCTTTGCGAGCAGTCGGTAATATTCCTTGGCATATTCACCGCCATCGCCGCCAAAATATGTATTTATAATGCGCGCAACCTCGGTCTCCGAGCGGTCAAAGCCTACCTTCTCACCCGAAAAATCAAAATAATGAACCGAGCCGATGAGATAATCATAGGGGCTAAGGTCAACCTTAGAGAACATATCAAATTCGAGTCCGCAATAAACCTCAATTTTGCCCTTATATTCTTCCTTTAGCGCGGTTATTTCCTTTATATATTCCTCGGTGCCTTTTTCCGACATCGAATGGTCGGGCGCATAATACATATATGAGTGTCCCGAAAATCCAACCGAATCAAAGCCCTTTTCGATAGCTGTGTCTAAAACCTCTTTTGGCGTGTCGGCGCCATCGCAATATGTCGAATGCTGATGAAGATTCTGCAAAAATTCCATATGGCACCTCCTTATAATTTAAGGATATTTTATCATGCACCATCCGATAAGTCAACCGAATAAGAGGCATAGGAATAAATCAATTTTTCGGTCTTTTGCTTGACAGTTCGGCTCTTTTTTAATAAAATAATACTATTGATTATAAAAAAGAGGGAGGAATAGGTATGGAGCCGAAAAAGGTAACCTTTGGATTTAAAACAGCCCGCAGACTTTTAAAATTCGTATATGGCAAAAAAGAAATCCTCGGTCTCGAGAAAATTCCCGAGAAAAACTGCATAATAGTAGGCAACCATACCCAGATGAACGGTCCGATGGTAGGCGAGTTTTACCTGCCTGAGAATGTTTATATTTGGTGTGCCGCCGATATGATGAAACTCAAGACCGTTCCGGCATATGCCTTCCGCGATTTCTGGTCGCAAAAGCGCAAATGGACGCATCCGTTTTATAGGGTATTATCCTATCTTATTGCGCCCCTTTCAATATTCGTTTTCTGCAATGCTCGAACCATTGCGGTTTATAGGGATAAAAGGGTAATGTCAACCTTCCGCGAAACCGTTGCGATGCTAAAGGATGGCAGAAATATTCTTATTTTCCCCGAGCGCGATGAAAAGCATAATAACATCCTCTATAAGTTTGATGAAAACTTTGTCGATGTTGCCCGTCTTTATTATAAAAAGACAGGTGAAAAGATAACATTCTTACCCATGTATATCGCGCCGTATCTCAAAAAATCCTATATCGGCGAGGGAATCGAATATAATCCCGAAAACGATCCCGCCGAGGAGCGCAGCAGAATAGTAAAATACCTTTCCGATACCATGACCAAAACTGCCCGCGAGCTCCCGGAGCATACCGTTGTTCCTTATCGCAATATCGGAAGAAGGCATTATCTTAAAAATACAGATGTAAACGAGGTGCCGCGATGAGAAAACCCGTTGTTGATTATCGTACCTTCCGTCTTAAAAAGGTTTGCGAACCGCAGTTTAATCATCTGCTGTTTTTGCTCGGTTGGGTTGTTTATTTTGCCCTTTATTATCTAACCGAAAACCTAATTCCGATCGAAAAGTGCGTTCCGGTGCATGGAAAACTCGATGATATCATCCCATTTTGCGAATATTTCGTTATTCCTTATGTTGGTTGGTATGTTCTAATAGTTTTCTCGCTTTTATATTTCGCGCTCTATAACCCCAAAAATTTCAAAACCTTGATGACCTTTATAATCGTAACCCAAATGGTTGCAATGGTTATCTATATAGCCTTCCCGAATCGCCAGGATCTTCGTCCCGATTTGGATACCCTTGGCCGCCGAAATTTCTTTACTTGGGTTATGGAAATTATCTATACCTTCGATACAAGTACCGGTGTTTGCCCCTCGCTGCATGTTGCATATTCAATAGGAATTGCATCAACCTGGCTTAAGGAAAAGGGCGCATCGAAATATACCAAGATATTCATTGTTGTTTTCTGCTTCTTCGTTTGCATCTCGGTTGCATTCGTAAAGCAGCATTCGGTTGTTGATATCTATGCGGCAATCCCCGTATGCATCTTGGCCGAGATTATAGCCTTCGGCAAATGCTATTGGCTGCCTAAATGGAGAAAAAATAAAGCATAAAAAAAGAGTTCCGATTTTTCGGAACTCTTTTATTTTTAATCTTGCCAGTAATCAACATTGTAGGGGAGTCCAATATCCTTTGCATGGAAAACAGGATCCTTGCCCGCCTTGCGCTGTGTGCTAAAGTTATCAAGTGCGCGGAAAGCATATTTTCCGAGAATCACAAT
>JAZOXC010000054.1:0-3850 GCA_045659535.1 Acutalibacteraceae bacterium | reverse complement strand
ACTTTAGACTCAACGCAGGGCTTAACAAGGTTCTTATCAAAGGGCTCGGAAAGGATAGCCTCGATAGAATCCTTATAGCGCATACGCGGACCCATACGATCAGCGGGGATATCTTTGTATCCATCGCCGGTCCAAATGTTCATAACGCAGGGAACACCGGTCTGCTCAGCGAAGTACTGAGAAATACGAACGCAAGCCTTACCATGCTCGATCCAGAAATCGCGGGTGGCCTTATCGGGGCTCGAGAGGGTTAAGCCATCTTTAACCTTCGGATGAGAGAAGAATGTGGGGTTAAAGTCGATGCCCATTCCGCGCTCTTTTGCGAAGTCAACCCATTTCTGGAAGTGCTTGGGCTCAAGCTTATCGCGGTCGGCATATTCGCCATCCTCGAAAATAGCATAGCAAGCATGAACGTTAAGCTTCTTTGCGCCGGGGCAAAGCGACATAACCTTATCCATATCAGCAAGAAGCTGCTCGGGGGTGGTTGCTTTGCCGGGGTAGTTACCGGTTGTCTGAATACCACCGGTCAAGGGACCGTCGTGGTCAAAACCGATAACATCATCACCCTGCCAACAATGAAGCGAAACGGGGATATTTTTAAGCTTCTCAATAGCTGCATCGGTATCAATACCAAACTTAGCATACTGCTCACGGGCAAGCTCATAGCCCTTTGAAACTGCAATAGACATATGTATAATCTCACTTTCATACAAGATTTTATTTATAATAACATAATTTTACGCGCTTGTCTATCGAAAAAATAAATAAAAATCTATCTTTTCTTTACATCTGTAACGGTTAGGCGATGCTCATCAACCATGAACTTGATTTCCATATCAGCAAAGGGGAAACCATAGATTCTCTCGCGGTCGTTATGATATGCGGGTCGCGGGTCGCTTTTTAAAATTTCGATTAGCGCTGAAAGCTTTGAGGGGTCAATCATATTTTTATAATTTTCCGGAAAGATAACCTCAAGCGAATAATCAGCCTTCATATCCGAAAAACCGCCAACCGCATCTGAATGAATATCACTTATAGGGAGATATGGCTTTATATCAAATATCGGTGTTCCGTCAAGCAAATCGGCACCTGCAACCGTAAGAATCGGTCCATCGGGCGAGTCAAGACAAACATCAAGTAGTTTAACCGAAGATAGTCCGAGTCTGTTTGGCCTGAAAGGCGAGCGAGTTGCAAAAACTCCGACTCGTTCGTTTCCGCCAAGTCGGGGCGGGCGAACGGTTGGCGACCAATCATCGCCATCGGCCTTTGAAAAATGCCAAATAAGCCACAGATGCGAAAAATCCTCAATTCCGCGCAGAGCGTTTTTATCTCGATATTTCGGCTCAAAAACTATTTGCGCTTTGAGCTCATCTATTAGTCCGCTTTGGCGCGGTATGCCGAATTTCGAAGGAAAATCGGTTTTTATATATGCTATTGGCTCAATATTCATAATAGAAAATCCTTTTAGCTTTGAGCATTAAAATATTTATAGTTCAGCCAGAGAACCGAATAGCGATCTTTTAAATCTTTGGAATATAAAAGTGCATTTTCGATTTTTTCTTTACCGTAGTGGTTGATAAATTCGTTATAATCAAGACCGATTTGCGCTAAAAGATCGAGCATTTCGGCTTCGGTTGGAGCCTCGCGGAGAACAGCTTTGATTTTATCGATCTTTTCGATGACTGTGCCATAGTCGGCATCGTTATACCAACCCATCTTATCCTGTAGGGCGATAACTTCATCCGCCGATGAGTGATATATTTTTTTGATTTTCTGTTCCCATTTTTGGTGGTCGAAGTTAAAATTCGAGGGTTCGCTGTTTGCAATTTTTTCGCGAAGAGAGGCGGTTGCAACAGCGGAATAGATAACATCGATACCATGAGCGAAATAATCAGTATTTTCTAAAATTCCCGTAATTTCAAAGAAATGCGAGAGGTGATGCTCGCTGCCCGATGCGGGTCGAGAATTACCAACATAGCTCATTGCAATACCAACGGTAACAAGCGCTTCCATCAGCTCGCCGATTGCGTTTTCTTCGCGGTTGAAAACTCGTGTTGCAATATCTCGAACGCGATTGGTTGTTTCCATGGTTAGGTCATAGACCTCGGGACAAAAATACTCGTTATTTATTAGTGCGCTAAGTTTCCAGTCATTAAGGCAGGAGTATTTGCCTATGATATCTCCCCAACCTGCTTGAATCATTGGGAAAGGTGCATTTGCTAAAACAGAGGTATCGGCGATTATTGCTTTGGGTGGGTTTGCATTAAGTGTAACCTTCATACCTTTTAGAATCAATGCAGAGCCAACCGAGGCATATCCATCCATGGAAGGAGCGGTTGCCACAATGTAATAAGGCAGACCGTTTTTATGGCTAACATATTTGCAAAGGTCGTTGATAACACCCGAACCGACTCCGACAATAATATCGGTAGTGGCATTCATAGATGTTTCAATCGCTTCGATTGCCTGCTCATCGGGGATGAGAACAAAATTCGGGGTTTCGAAAATTGTTGTTGAAGAAATCTTGTTGTTTAGAATTTCTTGAACATCTTTGCCGCA
This sequence comes from Acutalibacteraceae bacterium, assembly GCA_045659535.1. Classification (GTDB taxonomy): domain Bacteria; phylum Bacillota; class Clostridia; order Oscillospirales; family Acutalibacteraceae; genus SIG589. The sequence continues at coordinate 1,291 of JAZOXC010000054.1, read as the reverse complement.
AACCTTATATGTATTGCTGTCGGCAATTAGGTGAATATTTTTGAATTCGCTGCAGATATCAGCGAGCTTCGGCAAAACATCTCTTCCAATTTCAACATGGTCGATAGGGCAGAGGTGGTCTTTGCCACATTCGCATCCAATTATGCCCTTACAGAGTTCCTTAATATTTACCATAAAAAACCTCCGAAAATTTCATGTTTCAATTATATACTTTGGTGATATAAACTTCAAGATACCAATAAAGATAATTATTACAAAAATAACAATAATTTTTTTATAAAAAAACATATTTTTTTGCAAAAAAACTCTATACAAGATAAAAAAAGTGTGTTAAAATATTTCGGTAAAAGACACAGCAAAGTCTTAATTGTTAGGAGTTATGATGTATGAAAAAAGTTTATGAAGGAAAAACAAAAGATGTTTACAGCCTCGACAACGGCAATGTAATGCTCAAGTTCAAGGATGATTGCACCGGTAAGGATGGCGTTTTTGATCCGGGCGAGAATACCGTTGGTCTTACCATCGAAGGCATCGGTAAAGCAAACCTTGAAACCTCGATTCACTATTTCGAGCTTCTTAAGGCTGCCGGCATCAAGACTCATTATGTTTCCGCAAACTTAGAGGATGCAACTATGGAAGTTCTCCCCGGCAAGGTTTTTGGCCATGGTCTTGAGGTTATCTGCCGTTTGGTTGCAACCGGAAGCTTTATCCGCAGATATGGCGAGTACATTGCTGATGGTACTGTTTTAGAGGGTGGTTATGTTGAGTGCACCTTCAAAAACGATGAAAAGGGCGATCCGCTCGTAACCGGTGAAGGTCTTGCAGCTCTCGGAGTTATGACTCCCGCTATGTTCGAAAGCATGAAGGAGCAAACCCTTAAGATTACAAAGATTGTTGCTGACGACTTAAAGTCTATCGGTCTTGACCTTTGGGATATTAAGTTCGAGTTTGGTTATAATAACGATGAGGTTATCCTTATCGATGAAATCGCTTCGGGTAACATGCGCGTTTACAAGGACGGCAAGATTGTTGAACCCGTTGAGCTTACTAAGCTTATCCTTAACAGATAATTTTAAAACTCGGTTCTTTTTTGGAACCGAGTTTTTCTTTGACAGTTGCTTTTTAGGGTGGTATACTATTTGTATCACATTATTGGGAGAGAATAATGATAAGGAAGTTATTAAAGTTTATCAAAAGCGAAACAGGACTTTATATCATTTTTGGTGCGCTTACAACATTAGTAAGTCTCGTTTCTCTTTGGGCATTTTTAAAATTATCATTACCTGTTGTT
>JAZOXC010000053.1:0-2064 GCA_045659535.1 Acutalibacteraceae bacterium | reverse complement strand
CTAAGGAGGTTGGCGCACTGTTTATGGTGGATATGGCCCATATCGCAGGTCTGGTTGCTGCGGGCTTGCATCCCTCGCCCGTGCCCTATGCCGACATTGTGACCACCACTACCCATAAGACCCTTCGCGGTCCCCGTGGCGGTATGATTCTTTGTCGCGAGGAGCTTGCAAAGCAGATTGATAAGGCTGTTTTCCCGGGAACCCAGGGTGGACCGCTTATGCACATTATTGCTGCAAAAGCTGTTGCTCTTGGTGAAGCTTTAAGCGATGAGTTTAAGGCTTATGGTGAGCAGATTGTTAAGAATGCTGCAGTTCTTTGCGAAGGACTTAAAAAGCGCGGCATCAAGATTGTTTCCGGTGGCACCGATAACCACCTTATGCTTCTCAATCTCGTTGATACAGGCATTACAGGAAAAGAACTTGAGCATCGCCTTGATGAGGTTCATATTACTGCAAACAAAAATACCATCCCCAACGATCCTCAGAGTCCGTTTGTAACTAGTGGTGTTCGTATTGGAACTCCCGCCGTTACAACCCGTGGATTTAAGGAGCCGGAGATGGAATTGATAGCAAATTGGATTGCCGATATTATCGAAGATTTCGATGGCAATAAGGAAAGAGTTTCCCGCGAGGTACAGGAACTTTGCGCTAAATTCCCGATTTATTAAAGGAGAATTATAATGGCTTATTTAAGTGATATTGAAATTGCTCAGTCTTGTCAAATGAAGCCGATTGGTGAAATTGCAGCTACAGCTCATGTTGATGATAAATACATAGAGCAGTATGGTAAATACAAGGCAAAAATTGACCCCGCCCTCTTAAACGAGACTGATCGTGAAGATGGAAAGCTGATCCTTGTAACCGCTATTACTCCTACCCCTGCAGGTGAGGGTAAAACTACAACTACTATCGGTCTTGCAGATGGTTTGCGCCGCATAGGTAAGGATGTAACCGTTGCTCTTCGTGAGCCCTCGCTTGGACCTGTTTTTGGTGTTAAGGGCGGCGCAGCAGGCGGCGGATATGCTCAGGTTGTTCCCATGGAGGATATAAACCTCCACTTCACCGGAGACTTCCATGCTATTGGTGCTGCTAATAACCTTCTTGCAGCAATGCTTGATAACCATATTCAGCAGGGAAATGCTCTTGGTATCGATGTTCGCAAGATAACCTGGAAGCGTTGTGTTGATATGAATGACCGTCAGCTCCGTTTTGTTGTTGATGGCATGGGCGGAAAGGCAAACGGTGTTCCGCGTGAGGATGGATTTGATATTACCGTTGCAAGTGAAATCATGGCAGTTCTTTGCCTTGCAAACTCGCTTACCGATCTTAAGGAGCGCCTTTCTCGCATTATCGTTGGTTATACCTATGATGATAAGCCGGTTACCTGCGGACAGCTTAAAGCTGCAGGCGCAATGACCGCTCTCCTTAAGGATGCTATAAAGCCCAACCTTGTACAAACTCTTGAGGGAACTCCTGCATTTGTTCATGGTGGCCCCTTTGCAAACATTGCTCATGGCTGTAACTCGGTTATGGCAACCAAGCTCGCTCTTAAGATGGGCGACTATACAATTACCGAGGCAGGCTTTGGTGCTGATCTCGGCGCAGAGAAATTCCTTGATATTAAGTGCCGTATGGCAGGTCTTACTCCCGATGCAGTTGTAGTTGTTGCAACCGTTCGTGCTCTTAAGATGCATGGTGGTCTTGCAAAAACTCAGCTCGCCGATGAGGATCTCGCAGCACTTGAGAAGGGAATACCCAACCTCCTTCGCCATGTTTCCAACATCAGCAATGTATATAAGCTTCCTTGTGTTGTTGCTGTTAACCGTTTCCCGACCGATACTGTTAACGAGATTGATTTCATTATTGATAAGTGTAAGGAAATCGGCGCTAATACCGTTCTTTCTACCGTTTGGGCAGATGGCGGTAAGGGCGGAGAGGATCTCGCTCGCGAGGTTGTTCGCCTTTGCGAGGAAGAAAAGAGCGCCTTCACCTTCTCGTATGAACATGATTCTACCATCGAGGAGAAGATCGAGGCAGTTGTTAAAAAGGTTTACGGCGGCGATG
>JAZOXC010000052.1:0-21142 GCA_045659535.1 Acutalibacteraceae bacterium | reverse complement strand
CCCCCTCGGAGAAATGAACACTTTTAAGGTTTTTGCATTCAAAAAAAGCGCCCTCCTCGATAACCTTTACCGATATCGGAATAACTATGCTTTCGAGGGTATTGTTTTGCGCAAAGGCATATTCTCCGATGCTTTCAATCGAGCCATCCTCGGGGAGGACTACCTCGGCATCATTGCCGAGGTAGTTTATAGCAACACCGTTCTCGATTTCGAAATCACAAATTACCTGCATATAAAACCTCCCGAATTAACCTAATTTCTCACATCTTTCAACAGTGAAGTACTCACCTGCATACTGCTGCATGAAGGTATACATTGCCATCTGGCGGCAATCGGCCTCAACAAATGCAACGCCGCGCATACCACCATTCATAACCTTCGGAACATAAACAATCTTCCAGGTTTCAAGCGGACCATAGTAGCTCATGGGATGCCTCCTTTCTGTGGGTTGGTTGTTTTTCTCGCTCGCTTCCTTTGAGCTTAAGTCTATTATAAAGCGGGTTATGTACCAATTTTGGTACGAACAAACCCGGAGAGAAAAATCAACAGGCAGAGATTTTCTGCCTGTTGGTATGAGCTGCGGATTATTTTAAGCGCTTTTTAGCCCTATCGGTTAGGTAATCGAGGAGGGGGGATATAATATCGTTATAACCTTTAGTCAAGCCGTCTGCTTTTTTATCAATACTGAAGAGGTGGCGCTTATAATGCTCTTCATGTCCGCCGAAGCGGTGGCTGAAGCCTCGCGGCGAGGGATGAGCCGAGGGAAGAGGAGCTTCATCGCAGAAGAGGTCTTTGCGGTCGGCAACTTCTAATATATATAGGAGATGTGTTAGCTGGTTATAGGAAAGGTTGCAATCGAGCTTGCCTGCGGGGGCGAAGGAATTATAAAACTCGGCGGTTACCTTATCCTTGTTGATGCTATAACCGGTTAGGTGGATTCCCTTGGGTCTGAAGGATTCGTAGCCCTGCTCAAAGGAAACATAATAATCGGGATACGAAAACTCCTCGCGGAGCTTTTTATCGAGCTTTAGGAGAGCTGCGCGGGTGTTGCCGTGGTCGGCAGGGTTGAAATCAGAACCGCCCTTAGAAACCTTGGCTATTTGTATGTCGAGACTGCCGCAAAGGTCGGCAACCGAGAAACCATTTTCAAGGTATTTGCGAATTCTTAGGGTATAGATCTTGGCGGACACGGGGCGCATACCCTTTTTTAATAGGTACTGATGATAATCGTCCAAAAATTTGATAGCTTGGGGATTGTTTAACATAACCATTTCTCCTTTTTCTTTTCCTAATAATAATATACGACAAAAATTTTTATTTTACTTTTTCTAATTTCCTCCCTATGCTAACAGCTTACTATACTTCATGTACCAAAAATGGTACACAAAAAGCAGAGTGCGAATTTGCACTCTGCTTTTTATATAAGCTTTATATTCTTATAGATTTTCAAAATTTCGGGGGTCTTGGTTGCAACCGACCAGATATAGGTTTCATCGCCCTCTAAAAGCTCGCCGCTTTTATATGTATAATCGGTGGTATTGATTTCCGCGGGGCTGAAGCTTTTTTTCGATTGCGATTTAAAAATAGCCTCTTTAACCGACCATTTTTCGATTAGGAATCGGTTTTTATCTTCATCGGGCAGCGAGGAAAACTCTTTCAGCTCATCGGCGCATAGGATTCGCTCCGCCATGCGGTTATCGGGGGTTTCGCGAAGCTTTTCGATATCAACCCCGATATCGCCACGCGAAACCGCAACCGCGAGCATGTTTTCGCTATGCGAGAGCGAAAAACAATAACCATCGGTAATCCATTTGCCGCAATCGGTTTTGCGAAACGATAGCTTTTCGGCCTTAATTCCAAAGGTTCGGTCGATAGCATACTCGAGCAGTTTCCAAACAAAATATTTTTCGCGGCGAACGCGGTCGTTTCGAATGCTCGAAACATATTCCTCGCGCTCGGGGGATGATAGAGCCTCGCCAATATCATCACTCGGCAGGGTTGCGAAAAAAACATTTGCAACCGGCATGTTTCTAAAAAGATTTCGAACCTGCTCGGTTTGGCTGCAATAGGGCTTTCCCATAATGCAGGTGGTTGCAAAATGCTCGCAGTTATTATAAAGGATATTGTAGCCGCGGGTTCCGATTTTTTCTCGGGCAAAGGCTACGGTTTCCTCTCTTGAGCGATTGGATTTTCGCTCTTTTTTATCAAATTCGCAAACCTCTAAAAATCCTCCCGCAAGGAAGGAGTCAATATCGGCCGCCAAAACCTCAACCTCATCATCCCTTAGATGAGCGCGCGAGACAGGGGGCAGGCCAAACTGGATAACCTCATCATCCGAAGCATAAATTCCGAAATGATAGATGCCACCAAGCTCAACCCTTATCATATCGCCGAAGGTCGGCTCTTTCATTACCCATTTCATTTTTCGAGCTTTCTTTCAACATAGTCAACTACATCGCCCATGGTTTTAAAGTCGGCAAAGCCAACATCATCGAAGCGGATGGAGAAGAATTCCTCGATAGCGATAACAACATATAAAACGCCGACCGAGGTTAGACCTAAATCGCTTACCAAATTGAGCGATTCATCAAAATTATCATAGGAAATGTCAACATTCGGCATTGCCATACCGATAACATCGACCAACTTTTCCTTAATTTCATTTCTTGTTGATACCATTTTTATCCCTCGCTATCTTCATTGCAGGAGTTCTGATAAAATCTTCCTTGCGGATGATAACCTTATTGATCCGCTCGAAAGCAGGCAGTTTTTTATTGATCTCGGCGAGCCGCTCATTCATATAGCCCTCGATATCGGTGATTCCCATTGCCTCAACAGACGACATTCGGGGAATAACCTCAACCACCAGCTGCTCTGCGGCTGTTCCCTCATCGATGCAATAAACAAGGCAATCCTGAACGGCATCGAGCTCATAGAAATAAACCTCGAGCTCGGCGGGCGAAACATTCTCGCCCGAGGAGAGAACTATAATTTCCTTGGTTCTGCCGATGATATAAAGGTAGCCATCCTCATCCATTCGAACAAGGTCGCCGGTTTTAAACCAGCCATCCTCATAGGCGGCGGCATTGTCCTCGGGGGAGGCATAGCCATCCATCATATTAACGCCCTTGAGCCAAAGCTCATCGTTTACAATTTTATATTCCATGCCATCATAGATCATGCCGACCGATGAGGGCTTTTTTAATGCTTCGGGATTTCCGCTAACAAGGTTTGCCGATTCGGTTAAACCGTATCCCGGAAGCAGCGAGATACCCATTTTCTTGTATTCGGTAACAAGGTAGGGGGCAACCGCCGCGGCGCCGCAGATAATAACCTTTAGCGAATCGCCGAGCATATTTCTGCCAAACTGTCGCGATAGGTTTAGCGCCATTTCGGCCAAAGCGGGAACGAGCACCAAAATCGTTGGCTGGAAGGCGGCGATATCGCGGAACATATTTTGCTGATTGCGGCAGATAAAAAGTGTGCTGCCGGTATAGAGATTGGTCATTAGGTTTCTAATAAGACCAAAAACATGGGTTAGCGGCAAAACGAGAAGATATTTCTCGCAAAAAACATCATAAATTCCGTAGCAGCCATTTTTGGTTCCTGCCATAACAGCGCGCTGGCTAAGGCGAACAGCCTTGCTTTTGCCTGTTGTTCCGCCTGTGAAGAGGAAAGCGCAGGGAGCCTCGCTCGGAACGGGGATGGCGGGGGTTAACTCTTCTGCAGTGGCAGAGGAGGGGATAAGTGCGGCATCTACGGCTTTTTCTTTTAAAACAGATAACTTATCCTCGAGCGATTCATCGAATATCAATGCCGATAAACCGAACTTCGCGGAAATGCCCCAAACGGTGATGGGGTCGAGATGGGCGGGAAGCAAAACGGCGGGAGCGCCATAGGTTGCGGCGGCCAAAAAAGCTTTAACAAAGCCAATCGAATTGGGGCAAAGAATACCAACAAGTTTTCCGGGGGCAATACCATTTGTTTTCAAAACGGTTCTAAAAGCGGATACCTCGCGGTCGAGCTCGGCATATGTATAAGGGTCGCCATCGATAATGGCAACCTTATCCGAAAACTCTAAAACACTATGCTCCCACATGGCGGAAACATTCGGGTAGTCGATAATTTTTGCGTAGGTTTCGGGATCGGTATAATTTTTAAAGCTGCCGCTCATAAATTAATCTGCCTTTCTCTTTTTTTGGTTTTGCCGAGAGAATCATAGTATTCCTTCAGCGCCTGCTCTTGGGAACGACAAAGCTCGCTTAAATCAGCGAAGCTTTCCATTGATGGTCGGTCGCCCAAGGTTTCGCGGATATCGATTATGCTGCCGATAACTATATGTTGCCTATGATACCATTTCTTTTTGGGAACGATATATATAGGAAGAATATTCGCCTTTGCTTTAAACGCCATAAGAGCAATACCCGATTTAAAGGAAAGAATATCGCTTTCCTTGTTTATCTGCCCCTCGGGGAAGATAAGGGCGCATTTGCCATCCTCGAGATGATCGGTTACCTCGCGGAAAGAGGCGAGCGAGAAGTTTTCTTTATCAACACATATGCAGTGCATAAGGTGGAAAAACCAGGTTCCAAGCCAGCCTTTAAACATGTTTTTGGTTGCGAGTGAACACATGCGCCGCCTTAAAAATATCATATGAATCGTTATGGGGTCCATCATCGAAACATGGTTTGCCGAAAGTATAACCGCGCCCTTCGGGGTTTTGGTTCCATAGGGGCGGTGAACCTTTGGGCGAAGATATAAAAGGGCGATAGGCGCACCTGTTAGGCGAACAAAGTCATAAGGAAAGTTCGGGCAAAGTTTATTTTTTGCCTTCGGGGATTTTTTGTCCGAGTTCAACTATCTTGCTCCTTACATAATCGTTTATCTTTTGGATGTTTTCTTTTTCAGATAGCGAATCATCATATAGTTCGGTTGCATGAATCGGCTTTCCGATAACTATATATTCGCGGCGCGAGCCTGCGATTTTTCCGCTATTATAAATCGGAATAATCGGGGCATCGGTTTCGAGCGCGAGGTGAACATAGCTCGGCTTGAATTCCATAGGCGATTCCTCGCCCTTTTTGGGCAGGCGCGCTTCGGGATAAATCTCGGCAACGCCACCGCGCATTAGCACCGATTTTAGTTTTTCGAGGAAGGTAAAATCATGCTGACTTCGTTCAACACTTACGCAGCCGAGCATCCAAAGCAACGGCGGCATAAGAAAGAATTTTTTATATACCACCTCGGCAACGGCGCAGCGAAGGGTTCGATTCCAAAAAACGAACATCATAACGGCATAGTCCATAATGCGGCGGTGGTTCGCAATAACGATTGCCTTGCCGCGGATGGTTCTGCCCTGCACATTTTTATCCTCATAGAGAACACGAGTTCGATAGATAAAAAGCTTTGGTATCCAACCGGTGAGTCGAACAAACCAATGAAACAGAGTTCTCATAGTTTATTTCTCCGAGATACCGTTATAGATTTTATTGATAGCGCTCTGGAACATTCCAAGGGCGATAACATTTATAAACATTAGGGGAAGAATAAGCGAGGAGATAACGAGCACTACGGGGTTGATTTTAACAGCAACACCGTTTTCCTTTGCGGCGGCAAGAATATGCTTTCTGAGCTTGAGCGAATAGATTGCCGAAGCAAAGGGTATAAAGCAGCAAACAACAAAGCCGAGGGTCGAGAAAAGTTTGCGGCCAAAGTTCTTTATTGCGCGCAAGATTTGGGCGAGCCAAACAAAGCCGAAGATAAAGCCCGAAATGATGGTAAGACCAACCGAAACGAATATAATCTCGCCGCGCTCTTCCTTTGCGGGTTTTAGAAGCTCGGGATCGATTTCTATCGAGGGATCCATCTTTTTATACTCTGCAGCAAGGATATCGGGGGTGAAATCCTTGGGGAGCTTGAAGCAGAAGAAGTAGCCAATAACGCAAGCGGTGAAAACAACAAAGGGAACGATAAGGTTTCCGAAGTTATAAACCGAAGAAACATCAGAGCCGGCTGCGGCGGTTCCAAAGAGCTGCTCATAAGCAACCTCGGGAGCTGTTAGGGTGTCGGTTGCTTCGGCCCAGGTAAAGCCTTTGCCCTTTGCGATAAAGATGTTTTTGATGTATTCATAAATCAAGCTGCCCGAGATAGCGCCGATAACCGAGGTAACAACGGCGTTGCCTGCGAAATACATAGCAGAGTGATTTTTGCCTGTTAGCTTTTCTTCAACACCCGAAATCTGGGCGGGTGCGAGGTAGGGCATCATAAAGAATGCGCCAATCGACCAGCTTCCGAGGATGCTGCCGGTAACACCGATGGCGAGCTTTATGGTTGCGTTTCCTTCGCCAATGATATATCTCGACGCGAAGAAGAAGGAAAGAATGGCAAGGGCAAAAACGAGCAAGCAGCTCTGATAGGTTGCGCGAATACCAAAGCGGGATTTTGCCTTTTTGAAGAAATAGAGCATTAGGGGAACGGGTGCAAACGCAAAGGTATTGAGGATTGCCATCTGCATACCGTTTAATCCCATACCGCCTATAATCATGCCGTTCATTGCGGCAAGGAACATTTGGAGTCCGAAATATGTAAAGCAGTTAACGATAAGCCAGTTTCTATAAATGCGATTTTTAAAGGTTAGAGCTATGCTCTGGCGAAGGGTGCATTTCTCGGGGGAGAGACCCTCGTTTTCGGGGTAGCCGTATTTTTTGCCCTCTTTAATCATGAATAGCGGGATAGCCATTGTTAGCATAAGGGGGGTGCAGATAAATACGAATTTATCGATATGCATTCCGGTTGCGGGGAGCATAGCGGGAACGAGGGCATAAACCATGCAGTAGGAGATGGTATCGAAGAATGCCTTAAATCCCGAAACGCGGAGGCGCTGCGGCTCATCGGTGCAAACCGAGGAAAGAGAGCCATAGAAGGAGATAAGACACATGGTATAGCAAGCAAAGAAGATTATGCTGCAAACCGAAACCCAGATTGTATTAAATAGCGGGTGTTCTGTTCCGCCGAGCGGCATCCAACACAAAACAAAGCTAACAATCATCGGAAGGAGGCAAACCGCGATGGGAGGTCTGCGGCGGCCCCATTTGGTTGATAGGGTATCGGTGATATGGGCAAAGGGGATATCGATTATTCCATCGAAAATCTTGCCGATAGCAAAAAGGATGGGGAACAGGGCGGGGAGAATAAAGCAAACACCCGGCATAATAGCCTGGAACTGTTCGCCCGATTCAAGCGCCGAGGGGTTTAGCGCATCGGAAAAATATGAACCCATAAGCATCATAAGGAAGTTCGGACCAAAGCCCGAAAACGCAAAGAGAAGTTCCTTCCATTTTTTATCCAACGATCGTACCATGATTCTTCATCTGCTCTTTCTGAAAATTATTTGTTTTTTATATAGTCGGCGATCTGCGCAACCGAGGTTAGGCGAACGCCGTCGGTATATGTTAACTCAACTCCAAGTCGAGATTTTATGGTTCCAAGCAGAACAAAATAGTCCATGCTTGTTCCTGCAAGGTCGAGGAAGAAGTTATCGTCCCTGCCAATCGAATCGGCATCGCGCTCTAAAACTGCGGCGAAGCAGGAGAGTATTTCGTGCTCGAGCCCTTCTTCGAGCTCGTCTAAATGCTCGCCGATTCTTCGCGGCGAGAAATATTTTATTTCGCCGTTTTTAAAGCGGAGCGCAACCTTTTTGCGAATCAGCTTGAATTCGCCGGGCAAAAGGAGCGTTTCATGGGTAAAATAGATATGCGAAAAGGTGCTGTCGAGCTTTGCTTCCTCGAGGTGAAGAATAAGCTTGTTATAGATATCGCCCAGCTTTTCGCTATCGAAGCAGCCGGGAATGCTGACAAGCAGAATGGGCTCACCCTTTTCATCGGGGAAGATGCAAAGGCGATCCATTTCGGGGGTTCGGAGGGTCTCTTCGGTTATTTGCGGGTTTAGATTTTCTCCATCCTTGCAAACGATGAGGTCATCCGATCTGCCGAGCGAGTAGTAGCGCCCGTTTTTAAAGGTTATAAGGTCGCCGGTTTTAAAATATGCATCAAAATCCGATACCGTTTCGTTGCCGCCTTCTAAAATTTTTGCGGCGCGGGTTTTGCCCTTGACCAAAAGGATGTTATCGGAATCAACCGCATATTCGGTATGCCCCAGCGGGGTTCCGATCGAGGCCGAGTTTAGAATTTTTTTGGAGTTTGTGGTCTCGAGCGAGGTTATGCCGATTTCGGTCATACCATATCCGTTTGCCATATGGTAGCCAATACCGTTGAAAAACTCGAGGGTTCTCTTTGGAATATTGTTTCCGCCCGTTATTAGGAAACGGATGCTGTCGCCAAAGAGGTTTTCTCGCAGCTCGCCAAAGAATCGGCGGGCGAGGAAATCGCCAAACTTGCCGAGTCGGTTGGTGAGCTTTAGGGTTCTTTTGAACTTTTTATATGTTTTGTTGCCGCGGTCCTTGATTTTCGCGATTGCAGCCTTGTGAACCGCATCCCAAACCATCGGAACGGCAAAGATATGGGTTACCTTGTGTTTCTTAACGGTTCGCTGAATGGTTGCGGGGTTTAGGTCTTTTGGGAAAACGAAGGTTCGCGAGAAAAATCCAAACCAAAGATAAACCGCAATAAATCCAAAAACATGGCAGAGCGGCAGGAGCATTAGCTGCTTTAGCTCGCCCTCATAGTGGCGCTTGATTGCGGGGCAGGCGCGGATTATTTCGGCGCTGTCGCAAATTTGGTGGTAAAAGTTTTCACCCGTATAGGCGCAGAGCTTTATGTTTCCGCTCGAGCCCGAGGACATAAATATAACCTCATCGCCAAACGGACCACAGACAGCCGGTTTATCCGAAGCTATGCAAACCTCCTGCTTTAGAAGGGTTTTTGAATTAAAGAGCGTGCCGTCCGAAATAACGCAGGCAACCGAATAATCCGATAGGATTTTATTTAGCGCCTCTTCGGGTAGGCGGGTGTTCATAATAAGTGGGCGATATCCGCAAATGAGAATTGCCCAAAAAATCTCGAGCCATTCGGCGCAGTTAGACATATAAAGTCCAACCATCTGACCCTTTTCAACAAAGGCGAGCTGCTCTTCAAGGGTTGGGGCAACCGCGAGGATGCGATTTTTAAATTCGCCATAGGTTGTTTTCTTGATGCGGTAGCCATCCGAGGTTTCGGTCATTATGTTGTTCTCTTCGTCAAACATAGCAAGAAAAAGACTCTCAAAATTTTTCTCGCCCGAGTTTAGGCAGGAGATCTTATATTTTACATATTCATCAATCGATTTTAAACCATGGATGTTGGTTAGTTTCATAAGAATCCCCCTCTCCTAAAGTTGCGGAAATATCGGCGCTAAATAACCGCAAAAGCCGATATTTATACATAATATATATTATCATATAGTTATATATGATGCAACATTTTTTGCAAAAACCGCTCGAAAACCGCCGCCTTTTGTCGAAAAGGGAACTGCCCGCGGCGCGGCGATAAAAAAATAAAAATCCCCTCGGAAAATTCCGAGGGGATAAATAATTTTTATTCGTAAATGCTAAATGCGGTAGCACAATCTAATGCAACATCGCCATCCTTGAATTCATAAGGAATCTTGTAGGTTGCACCGTTGGTAGAGTAGGTAACATAGATATAAGCGTTCTTAACCTCATAGGTGCCGCCGTTGGAGCTGTAGTTGCTTCTCAAAACGAACTTATTAGGAGCAGAGAACTCGATTTCCTGAACCTCAACCGAGGTACCAACCGAAAGATAGAAGGTCCAATAATAACCGTTGATAAGATTTTTAACCTTCTGTGTGGTAGCGGCATCGGCGGGGGCATGCTTTTCGCTTTCGGTAGCATAGCCTTCGGGGTCGCCCTTTTCGCAAACCTCTTGAGCACTTGCGCAGAAAACGATATCATCGGTCGACATCTCAATTCCGCCAAACGGCATAGAAGTATCGCTAAAGGTTATCTTTTTGCTATCCTTTAGGTCGCCTTCGGGAACCTTAAAGGTTAAAACAAGATCAAGGTTTGTGCCGGTATATACTTCCTCGATAAAGGAAGAATAGTAATAAGAAGGTGCAAAATCACATGCGCCTTTGTAGAAGGTAGATTCATATGTATTGGAATTGTTTATTGTCATCTTTGCATACGAGCAATCTGCAGAAATGTTGCTATCGGTTGCATTGATGCTTAAGAAAACATAAACCATCTTTAAGGCGCTGTTGCTCTTATCTACATAAGAGTTATCAACATAGATGCCCTCGATGGCAATGTTGTCGTTGCTCGACTTGCTGCCTGCTGCAGTTCCGCCGCCGCATGCTGTAAGGGTTAATAGCGCCGCAAACACTAATAACACAGCGATAATTTTTTTCATAGTAATCCCTCATTTCATGATATTGAAGACCCCGTCCTCGCTTGTATTATAGGTCAATTTCACCCTATTGTCAATAGGTCGGTATGCCATAATTATTAGTGGGTGATATTTATGAGCAGATTAAAGGATTTGCGAAAAAGCAAGAATATAACGCAGGTTCAAATGCAAATGTTAACCGGTATCGACCAAAGCGATTATTCGAAAATTGAAAACGGCAAAAGATATTATACTTTTGAGCAATGCAAGCGCATAGCAAAAGCGCTCGGAACAAGCATGGATTATCTCGCGGGGCTAACCGATGAAATAAAACCCTATCCGCGAAAAGACCGCAATCGCTAAACCTCCCGCCCTAAAAAACACTATCAAGCAAAAGAAAAACAGTCACCACAAAGGTGACTGTTTTTTTGCATGTTGCACCGATTTAGATGCTAATGTAAATTATATTTATTTCCATTTAAGCGGGGCTATTGATACGGCGCGTTTATGGGGGATGTTTTTATCTAACCAGCCGCAGGTAGTAATATAATAATCTTCTCCAACCTTGAGAATTTCAGAAGCATGACCATAAAGTTTCGTGATTGGTTTTGTTCCGTTTCCTTCTCCGTTATATTCCCCAAACGATTTTGGGTTGTCGGAAGCAAACACCAGGGTGTTGTTATAGGTTTCATCCGAACAGTCGGTATAGGTGATGAAAAGATAATAAACACCATCTTTCTTCACAACAAAAGGCGACTCCATAGCACCCCAAGCGGGTTTAAGAGGTGCTTCGTTTCCGGAGGTAAGTGCATATCCTACAAAATCCCAATCTAAAAGGTTGCTTGAAGAAAAGCAAGAAACTGCGCCTTTTTGGTTATGAACACCCACAACATACATCAAATATTCGTTTTCGGATACTTGCAAGACAAAGTGGTCGCGGTGTGCGCCCATTAGCGGCTCGTTATTTAGTGTTACCCTTGTGCCGAACCACTCATACATATCAAACGACACTGCTAAAGAGGTTGGCGAGGGACCATAAAACATATAAAAGTTTTCATCTTTTCTTATAACGCAGGGCGCCCATGCAAGAGTGCCGTTATCGATTGAGCGACCAACCTCGCGCATAGGCTCATCAAGCGTTTTTCCAACACCGTGAACAAAGTATCGCTCGTGGCTTGGCTTACCTTCAAAGCTTGTAATACCAAACAAATGCCAATTACCATCGGGACCGAGCACAATGCTATGGTCGTTTACATATTTGCCGTGCTCTTGCGGAGCAAACAGCATTTTCCATTCACCCGAAATATATGGAATTTTCATATTTATCCGCCACGCTTTCCTTTAGAAATATATCGGCATGCTTTAATGTTAATATAGCATAAACGATATGCCGTTTCAAGGAACAATTGGTAGCTCGTCGGTCTCAACCTAAAATCATCGGTGTAAAGCTAAGTTTCAGAACAAAAAAGAAAACAGCCACCGAATGGTGACTGTTTCTTTTTTTTGGCAAGTTGCACCGAAAAAGATATCGGTATCACAAATATTTGCTGAGGGTGAATTTTGCAAGTCGAATATGTTTTCTTGCCACGGTATAGGACATAGCAAGTTCTCCATCTTTATAATACTGAATAAACGGATAAAAACAGCTTGTGTGCATTTTTGCTTGTAATACAATATGACTGTTAGCTATATTCCCTGTATCTATTTTAACGACTCCTATATGCTCTCGGTCAATGGGGGCGTGGAATAGATAAAGATTATCTTTATAATAAATAAAGTCGCCTCTTGACTGGCAGTCCTCAATCTCCACAGGTCTGTCCCAAGTATTTGTGAGCAGATTATAGGCGGTCAAAAATCCGCATTTGTTGGTATCCTGCTGACGAACAAAATAATAAACCTTATCGCCCAGTACATAGGTGGCATTTTCCCATTTGGAGTCGTTGATAAAATCTGGCTGTGAAACATATTCCCAAGTGATTAAATCCTTGCTTTTTATTATTGCAGTGAAATCCCCGCTATATGTACCCGAAAAATAATATGTTTCGCCGTTTTCTACTCTACTTGAAAGCTTTTGCATAATGCCGATATCCGAGTACATTTTTTTGCAAGGAATATCATTTTCGGCAAGAGCAGACTTTATACCGCTTACAGAAAAATCATTTACGGTATTGCCGACTTTGAATCGGTTTACACCTATTTCACCAAGTGTTTTTGTGGAAAGAGTAAACGGACAATAAAAACGATAATAGTTACCTTCAGCGGTGCGAGCCGTCCACATTACATATATGGTGTCATCATCTTTTTGCATAAGAATGGTATCATAAACCATATCAATGGCCTTGCCGCCGACCATATCGCCGGTAGTTTGCAGATCAATAAAGGTTTTTTTGTCTATATCATCGATGGGTGCATAAACCAATCGAGCGGTCTGATTTTTTGGATCTTCAGAGGGCTCTTTCGTGTTGGCGTAATAGGTCATATAAACCATACTGTCAACCACAATAAAAGTTGATACATGAGCCATCTTATCGCCCAGCTTTTCAAAATCTGAAATAAAGCAGTCGGTAATTTCATTGGCAAAAACCTTACCATTTTCGGTTTCACCGGCGACAATCGTCTTTGCTATATCGGCAATAGGAGCGCCCTCGGTTATTTTAAGTTCCTTCGAAGTTTGACAGTCATTTGAGAAAACGTTATTGTTCATCTGTCTTCTTCCTTTCTTTAATAAAAAATATTATAATGGATAATATGGATATGGTTTCGTTTATCATTCCAATATAAGATTTTACATAAAAATCATATATCATAAATGCTAAACAAACAGGTACGGTAATAAGTTTGGTAAGCCGTGGATTATCTACCCAAAGTGATACAGTTACAAAAGCAGATGCTGTGATAGGCAGTATGTTATAAAAAGAATGAAATGTAGTCATTCCTAAGCCGAAATTTATTGTAATAAACAAAATCGGCCATATCATTTTATTTGCCCAGGCTTTATCCTTGCGATTTATAAAAACGAGCTCTCTGAATATTCCAACCGCATTAGGGATCATCCCCGCTATGCCGCCAAGACACAAATAATGCGCCACCCAAAAAATGTCAGCAGAAAGTTTTGCAATTATTATCTTTTTTCGGCTTTTCTGTTGATAAATCAGAAACAAAGAAAGCATTGCGAAAAGACCGAAAATCTGTGCAATTATTTTCATATTGTTGAAATCTCCAAGATTTGATGTTATAATCATTATATTGGTAAAAACATCGTAATCCAAGGAATTATATTGGATATAATTAACACTATCTTGCAGAAGGAGGCGTTAAAATGGTCGCTACCCGTCACGATGATTATAGATACAATAACCTGCCGTTTGTTTTGAACACTGATTTAAAAAGAACATATTTTAATCGGAGCGCAGAAAGTAACTGGCACGAAGATTTAGAAATTCAACTCTGCACACAAGGCAACGGAACTGTGCTTTTGGATGGCGAAAAATACGACTTTCAAGAGGATGATATTATAGTTGTTAATTCAAATGTTATTCACTATACAGGTACGGATACAAATCTTACCTACAGTTGTATTATCGTCAGCAATGACTTTTGTCAAAAAATTGGTATTGATCCACGAAAGCTCACCTTTTATCCGAAGGTAAAAAATCAAAATATTACCGACCAATTTTATAAACTAATAAAGATTTATATAAATCCTGAAACTCCTTTTCAAATTGCAAAATTAAATGAAATCATATTAAAAATATTGATTGAATTAGCAGATAATCACATTATAAAAACAAGTCCTAATTCAAATATGAAAAATTTCGAGACTGTAAAATCAGTTATCACGTATATTAGAGAAAACTATAATAAAAAAATCACCTTAGACGAAATATCCAAGGCGGTTTTGTGCGATAAATATGCTTTGTGCAGAGAATTTAAACGATTAACAGGTCAAACAATCATCGAAAATCTGAATAATTACCGTTGCATAAATGCAATGTGTTTTTTGAACGAAGGATATACTGTTGCCAAGGCAGCAGAACTTTGCGGTTTTGATAATCTTTCTTTTTTTACCAAGACGTTTAAAAAATATATCGGCAAGCTCCCGTCGGAGTATAAAAAGTGAGTTGCAGAATTAAAAAATTACATTCTAACTACAATATAAATCAGTTCAAGTCCTCCCCGAATGATAAAAAACGGATAGGATATCTATAAAATTCAACTACTAAAAAACACAAAGAAAAAGTCAGAAACCATTATGGTTTCGGACTTTTCTGCCCCGATATCTAAATCGGTTCGCATTGTTGGTTGCGGGGGCAGGACTTGAACCTACGACCTTCGGGTTATGAGCCCGACGAGCTACCAACTGCTCCACCCCGCGATATTTAGGGGCACCTTTTGGGTGCTAAATTATTATACCACAAAAAAGGCATTTTGCAAGCATTTTTTTATTTTTTGTGAATTAAATTGAAATTCGCCCCATAAAAGTCCTTTTTTCGTTTTGTTTCGCGCGGCTGCGACACGACCCGTTTGCAAACAACCCCTTGTAAAAATGGGGATTTTATAGTATATTATATGGGTAACAACTTTGTAACCAATGGAGGCGACGATATTGGGCTCGAGTAAATTTATATCAAAGCTTATAACCGAAAAAGAAACCAGCGTATTCGACCGAATGATAGATACTCTCATTGCGCTTTTGCCTGCGGCGATTGCGGGAAGTATCTATTTTGGAATCCATGCGCTTCTTTTAATGTGTTCTTGCATGCTGGCGGCCGTTATATCGGCTTTTGCTATGTCGAAACTGCTTTCGGTTCGCGAGGATCCAAAGGACCTTTCGGCCGTGGTGTTGGGACTTATCGTTGCTATGGCGATGCCCTCGGGATTTTCCATCCCCGCCGCCATCGTTTGTACTGTTTCGGCGGTTATCGTTCCGCGAATGATGTTTGGTGGCAACGGCTGCGAGATAGTAAGCCCCGTAGCCTTTGGCGCGGTTATGGCTTTTTTATGTTTCCCCGCGCTGTTTTATTATAACGAACCCTTTACCCATATCCCAACCGTTATGTCCTCCGATTTCACCCTCAAGCAGTTGATTTTCGGAGCCCATGCGGGCGCGATTGGCGAAACCCCTGCCGTATTTTTGCTCCTGGGCGGGCTTTATTTGGTGCTTCGCAGGGTTATAACCCCAGTTGTTCCGTTTTTTGCAATTGGCTTCACCGCCCTGTTTTCCTATCTTTTTGGGGTTGATGTTCCTACCGCGCTGCTCGGCGGCGGAGTGCTCCTCGCCTCGATTTTCGTTTTGCCAACCCCATCCCTTACCCCTCATGGTTTTTGGAGCAAGGTTGCATATTGCCTTTGCTTCGCATTCCTAACGGTTGTTTTGCGCCGCTATGCGGTAGCCAAAGAGGGCGTTTATTTTGCGGTTCTTACCGTTAACCTTATTCGCCCGCTTTTCGATGCAATTCCTATGAAACTGAGGAGGGATAAAGCATGAAAAAGATAGATTTTAAATCGCTTTACACCCCCTTTGTCGGCAGTCCTGCTCATATCTTGGTCGCTATTTTTTCGGCGCTCGTTTTAGCTGCGGGAATAATTCTTTCGGCGCATTTAATCCTTCATAAAAATAGCGCTCCCGCCCCCGAAACTGTCGCTATATACCTCGAAAGCGAGGTGGCGAGATGAGAAAAGTTTGCAGAATGCTGCTCCATTTAACCTTTGCGATTATTCCGGTTTTATGCCTAACCGTAACGGCATCAAATGCGCTTTTCTGCGCGCTGGCTGTTTTCCTTGCGCTGATGCTTTCCTGCGCGGTTAGAATAACCCCCGCAAAAATTATCCCCGAGCAGGCCAAGAATTTTGTTATCATCATCGCGGTTGCGCTCGGAATCTCGATTGTTGAGATTTTCTCGGAAGGAAAACTGAATTCCGATATCGCCGCAGCCGCATTTATGCCGCTTTGCGCCGTTCCCGCGCTGCTGCTTCTCGGCGAGACCAGCGCCGAAAAGGGAGCAAAGGCAACCTTTATAAAGGCGCTCATAACCGGCGGATTTTATACCGCGCTGTTGGTTGCCATCGGTGCTATCCGTGAACTGATAGGCAGCGGGCGCATTTTCGGACTCAATGTAACCCGCTCGCTTTTCGACCCCATAAAGGTCCTTGCTATGCCCGCAGGTGCGATTTTTGTTATCGCGCTGTTTATTGCGATACTCAAGCATATAGCAAAGGAGGATGAAGCCGATGCGTGAGATACTCATGCTCCTGCTCGCAGGGGTTTTGGCCGATAATCTTATCTGCTTCCGCACCATAGGAATCGGCAACAATATTCTATCCTCCGATACCTTGAGAAAAAGCGCAACCCTTGGAACCTCGATAACCTTGGCAGGCATTGTAACAACTTCGGTTATCTATCCTGTTTATAAATTCATTGTTGTTCCCATGGGAATTGCCTGCTTTAAAACCTTGATACTCATCTTGGTCTGCGCCGCAGCCATGTATCTTGGAAAACTTTTGCTGCCCTCGTTTTTCGGCAGCTTCACCTCGCCGCAGGGCGCCGTTGCATTTGGAACGGTTATGGGAATTTGCTGCATTTCGGCAGAGGCGGGAAAGTTCTATCTCGCGCTGCTATCGGCACTTTTCTATGGCGCAGGACTCTTGCTTGTTCTTTGCATATTCTTCTGCGCTCGACTTTCGGTTAAAGGAAGCCGAGTTCCAAAGAGCCTTCGCGGGCTCCCGCTTGATTTGATTATAACCGCTATTATCGCGCTCGTGCTTTATGGATGGCAGGGTGTTGCATAGCGATAGAAGGGACTGAAACCAATGCATCCGCAGGATGATTTTCGTGCGCGCGAGCGCTATTTAGAGCGCCAAGCCGCAATAAAAAAAGCCCGCAAGCGCGCCGCGCTTTTAAGGCTTATTATCCGCGCGGTTGCTCTCGCGCTGGCTATCGTTATTGCCGTTTTGATAATAACTAAGGTCTGCGGCGGGAAAGGGCGCCGGGATGCGCTTAATACCATAAGCGATGTTGAGGTATCGCCCGAGCTCGAAGACCTGAAACCCAATCTACCCAAAACCTCGGCCGATATGATAACCCCCGCCGATATAAACAGCCATTATGTTGTTGTTTTAAACTGCAGCACCGATGAAATCATAGCCTCAAAAGGCATGAGGCAGCAGATGTATCCCGCATCGCTAACCAAGATTATGACATTGCTTGTTGCCTGCGAGCAAAACGAAGATTTGCTTAAAACCTTTACCGTTACAAACGAGATAATCGACCCGCTCTATAGAGCCGAGGCAACCCTTGCGGGCTTTGTTGATGGCGAGGAGGTTAGCATTCTCGACCTGCTTTACGGAACGGTTCTGCCCTCGGGCGCCGAGGCGGCAGAATGCGTTGCTATTGCTACCGCGGGAAGCGTTGATGCTTTTGTTGAACTCATGAACCAAAAGGTTCGCGCGCTCGGCCTTACCGATACCCATTTTGCAAATGTAACGGGGCTTCACGATAAGAACAATTATTCAACTGCCTATGATATGGCGGTTATTCTCCGCGAGGCGCTAAAGGATGAAACCTGCCGTAAGATAATGGAGACCTATCAATATACTACCGCTGCAACCAATAAGCACCCCGAGGGTGTTCCTCTAACGGCAACTCTTTTTAGCTATATGTATGGCACCGAGCCCGAAACCGCGCAGATTATGGGCGGAAAAACGGGCTATACCGACCAGTCGGGTTATTGCATTGCAACATTCGGAAAATCAGGCGAGAGCGGAACGGAATATATCTGCATAACCGCCAAGGGAGATAGCCGATGGCCCGCAGTATATGACCAAATTGAATTATTTTCGCGATATGCAAAATAAAGGGCCTTAAGGCTCTTTATTTTTTTATCGGATTATGATAAAATAAGAAAAACCAAAAAACGAGGAGACCGCAATATGAAAGTTTGTGTTGTTCAGCCCTATTATTCCTTCGATCCGAAGGATACCGAAAAGTGTTTTATCGACCAATGTGCGCTAATCGATAGCTGCACCCCCGATATGGACATAATCGTTATTCCCGAGTATTCGGATGTTCCTGCAGCGCAGGATACCAAGGAAGCGTTCCACAGCATGATGGAAAAGTATAACAAGGCAATCCTTGATAAGGCTCGCGAAACCGCTATTCGCTGCAACGCGATAGTTTTCGTTAACGCCGCCGATAAATGCGAGGATGGCTGGCGCAATACAACCCATGCAATCGACCGAAGCGGTAAAACCGTTGGCAAATATTATAAAGCTCATCCCGCTCCGAGCGAGGTTAAAACCGAAAAAGAGGGCGGAAACGAGCTTGGTGTTGATTATAGCTATCGCTATGCGCCGCCCTATACCGTAACTATCGAGGGCATTCGCTTCGGCTTTATGACCTGCTATGATTTCTATTTTTATGAGAATTTTGCTCCGCTCGCGCTTCAGAATGTTGATGTTATCATCGGCTGCTCGCATCAGCGAACCGATACCCATGAGGCTCTCTCGATTATAAATCGATTCCTCTGCTATAATACCAATGCCTATCTTATCCGCAGTGCAGTTTCGCTCGGCGAGGATTCGCCGATTTGCGGCTGCAGCACCATTATCGCACCCAACGGTGATGTTCTTTGCGATATGAAGAGCCGCATTGGTCTCGGCATTGCCGAAATAAACCCGAAAGAAAAATATTATAAAGAGGCCGGCTTTAAAGGCGCTTTAAAATCCCATTGGGAATATATCGAAGAGGGAAGAAGACCCTGGCTTTATCGCAATGGCGGTGCTGCTATAACCCTTTTTGATAACCGCAAACCCTATCCGCGCGTTTGCGCCCATCGCGGCTTCTCGGTTATCGCTCCCGAGAATACTATGCCGGCTTTCGGCGCGGCTATCGCTCTTGGTGCCGATGAAATCGAGTTCGACCTTCGAAAAACCGCCGATGGCGAGATTGTTTCGGTTCATGATGATGTTCTCGAGCGCGTTTCAAACGGCAAGGGTCTCGTTTCGGATAAAACCCTTGCAGAGCTCCGTGAGCTCGATTTCGGCTCGCATTTTTCGCCGAAGTTTGCGGGTCTCAAGATTGCAACCTTCGAAGAGATCCTCTCGAAATTTGCGGGTCAGACTATTATGAACATCCATCTAAAACCCGATGGTCAAAAGGGCGAGTGCGATAAGGAGTTTGTCGATCGCGCCGTTAAGCTTGTTACTCAGTATGATTGCCGCCAGCATATCTATTTTATGAGCCCGCGTGATTCGGTTCTCGATTATATCCGCGAAACCTATCCCGATATCAATACCTGCTGTGGTCTTGGCGATGACCCGTGGGGCATCGTTGACCGCGCAATCGAGCATAAGTGCAACAAGGTTCAGATGTTCCGCCAGTATATGAACGAGGATATGATAAAGAAGGCACACGAGCATGGCATCATCTGCAATGTTTTCTATACCGATGACCCCGCCGATGCAAAACTCCTCCTCGAAATGGGCATCGACACAATCTTAACCAACAACTACCTCGAGGTAGCAAACGCAGTTAAATAATAAAAACCCCCTCGGATTTCCGAGGGGGTTGTTTTTGCTTAAAGCTTAGCCATGCTTTTTGAATGCACCGAGTGGTTCACGAGGAACGTGGGTAGAGGTGTTTGGTAGGTGTTTTTAGAGGAGATGTTTTAGCAACATAAACAGAACTTAATTAGTGCTAACGATACAAAGAAAAAGCGAGGAGATTTTCACCTCGCTTTTGTTATAACCTGTTTTTTAATTCTTCCAAACAGAACATACGATACTCTTCGGTCCAGTTGTAATCATCTTTGATTCTTTCTTTAATTTCTTCTGTATTTAGAGTTTTGATTTCTTCAGCCCATTTTTTTGCATTGGTATTTGCATTGGTTGATTTATTATATTTTCTCAAAAAACAATCATAGCAAAGATTGCCTTGCCCGCTGCCAAACTGGTCTTCAAATTCCAAGTATATAAGGGATTGGTTATTTTTGCCGCAGATATTACACCGGCCTACCTTTTCGCCTTGAATAGATCTCAACCTTTCCCAATCATCATTTGTTTTTGCAGATGGATGATAGGGGGTAGCAGCATAACATTTTTTGTATACTACATAAATGAGGGATTCTACCGCAATTAGAACGAAAAAAGCAATAGGGAAAGTTAGGTTTTTATTTTTTTGCATTTCTTTTGCCTGTTTTGCTTGTTGGGCGCGTTCTAAAAACGAATGAGAGCTAATCGTGGAGTCGTTATCTAAAATTGCTTGTGTTATATTGTCGTATATTCGCTCTGCTTTGGTTTGCTTGCTATCAAAGTGAGAATACATGCATATAGAAACAATTAAACATATTAAAAAAGATACCACAAAAGCAATTTTGCAGCATTGTCTAATAATAAACTTTTTACTGCGTATGTATTCAAGAAAAGCGTTAATTTTTAGTTTGCTTTTTTCTTTTTTTACATGCCATGCAACGGAATAACCACAAAACGGACAAGTGGAGGCGGAGTCGCTAACTTCTTTTTTGCATTCAGGGCAATTTATAAGAGCCATAATTTTTCTCCAAAAACATTTTTTAAAATTATATCACGAATATTTTTAAAAGTAAATGTTCAGTTAGAACCAATCATCAACATGATGAGGGTATAGTTCAGTTTAAAATACAAAAGGCAGGTCGTGCGACCTGCCTTTTATTGTTTTTAGTAGTTTTCTTTTCTAACCTCGAAGTAGCTCTGCGGATGGGCGCAAACGGGGCAAACCTTCGGTGCGGCGGTGCCAACAACGAGGTGTCCGCAGTTGCGGCATTCCC
>JAZOXC010000051.1:0-2163 GCA_045659535.1 Acutalibacteraceae bacterium | reverse complement strand
TATTCTCGAATCAACTATTTCGGCAACCGCATCAACCAGATCTAAACTTTCCTTAAGCTTACGGCGAGTTTTCGCCATATGCCCGGGGAACCACTGAATATTCTGCGCTTCGCTCATTAATTAAGTCCTCCCATTTTCTTTAAGGGAAAAATTCTATATACGGCTTTACCGAGGATATATCTTTCATCGATCATTCCGTTTACACCAATACGGGCAGAGCGGCTATCGAGCGAGTTTTGGCGGTTATCACCCAAAACAAAGACACAATTCTCGGGCACTAACGCCGGAAATTCAATCTCATCCTCGAGATGATTTATTGCAGAGTTTTTGGTATATTCCTCTTCGAGAAGAACACCATCGACAAAAACATTGCCCTGCTCATCAATATCTACCCATTGACCTTCGGTTGCGATAACGCGCTTTATTATAGGTTCGGAATAGGTATTGGGGTTGAGCGAATTATCGGTATTTCGGGATACAACTACTATATCACCCTGCTGCGGGGCATAGAACATACTCGAAATGACAACCTTTTCGCCGCTATGAAGGGTATTTTCCATCGATTCGCCATCAATGGTTACAACTCGGAAGAAAAAGGTGAAAAGGATAACAACAGCCATGACCGAGATGACAAGCACATCCAGCCATTCAAAGGTTTCTGTTTTTAGGCTTTTGGGCGGTTTTTCATCAAACTCGCCTGATTCGCCATAAGCGTAATAATAATCCATAATCTCACCTTAAAAATCAAAAAAGGGGGATGTTTATACTCCCCCTTTTTCGCTTTTGACTTAACCTATCTGCTCTTTTACCTTGGCAGCCTTACCAACGCGATCACGCAGATAATAAAGCTTTGCTCTGCGGATACGACCGTTTCTAACAAGCTCAACCTTAGCAACGTTGGGAGAATGTACCGGGAATACGCGCTCTACACCTACGCCATAGGATACACGACGAACGGTGAAGGTTTCTGCGATGCCGCTGTTATTCTTTGCGATAACAGTTCCCTCGAATACCTGAATTCTCTCGCGCTCGCCTTCACGAATTTTAACGTGAACACGAACAGTAGAACCGATGTTTACAACCGGAGCATCCTCGCGGATCTGGCCGGCAGTAAGATTCTTGATAGCGTCCATTTAATTTTCCTCCTTAATAATGTGAGGCGTTCATACTCGAAAACATGACAGAGGACCGCCCGCTTTGATGTCGAAAATCGGCATAAAGACCGCCCGTTATGGAACGGACGAATTCAAATGCTAAAGTATTCTACCACAAAGGAAATAAAAAATCAAGCATTATTTTTTCGCGGCGAAATATTGTATTGCTTTTTTGCACTTTATATAATATAATAACCCTAAATGGGGCATTATGCAATCGTTTTGTGTTCCCTTTTGCAATGTTTTTTGAATTTAAAACCTAAGGAGTGTTTTAAAATATGGATAAGCTACTCAAATTACTCGAAAAGGATGCTCGCCTTACCCCCGCGCAGATCGCTATTATGACCGAGCGCGATGAGGGCGATATTAAGCGCGCCATTGAGGAATACGAGAAAAACGGTACTGTTCTTGGCTACCAGGCTCTTGTTGACTGGGACAAAACCGACCGCCAGTATGTTAGCGCGATTATCGAGCTTCGCATTACCCCGCAGCGCGACCGCGGATTTGATAAGGTTGCCGAAACCATATACACCTTCCCCGAGGTTAAGAGCCTTTATCTCATGTCGGGCGCTTATGACCTTCATGTTATAATTGAGGGCAAAACCATGCGCGAGGTGGCTTCGTTTGTTTCGGAGAAGCTCGCAACCATTGATGCCGTTCTCTCTACTTCTACCCATTTTGTTCTCAAAAAATATAAGGACAAGGGCGTTATCTATTCCGTAGAAGAACCCGATGAAAGAGGAAACTGCGCTATATGATGAACTACGAAAATATTCTCTCCGATAAGGTGCAGAGTATTGCTCCCTCGGGAATCAGAAAGTTTTTTGATTTGACCGAGAAGATGCAGGACGTTACCGCTTTAACGGTTGGACAGCCCGATTTTGTAACACCCTGGCATATCCGCGAGGCTGCAATCGAAAGCCTTAAAAAAGGCCGCACCTATTACACCTCAAATGCAGGTCTAACCCCGCTTCGCGAGGAGATTTGCGAATATATGGAGCGCCGTTTT
>JAZOXC010000050.1:0-25025 GCA_045659535.1 Acutalibacteraceae bacterium | reverse complement strand
CTTGCTTAAAGATAACGGGCGATTCGGGCGAGCAGATTTTAACAACCAACATCGCGATAAGCAAAAAAGGAGAGGAGAGAATCGCGAGCGGTATGCAGAATATGTAGTCAAAAATTCTTTTTATGATAAACTGAAAGGTCTTCATTTAGTCCTCCTAATCGGCTATGCGACGGAATCCGCATTGGAAGGCTTCGGCGCGGTTGAGCCCTGCCTGCGCTCCACGATAGGTAGCGAGGGCCGAAACGGCCTCGGTGCTGCGGGGATGGGGATGGGGGCGCATAACTCCGCGATAGAGGGCGAGAGCCTCGAGCTTCTTTTCAACTCCCTTTTCACCAACCTCGATAAAGAGGTTGGGAACAAAACCATCGATGGCGGGGTTTATGTTCCATTCGGTAGAGGATAAAACCTCCATAAACCAAAGCTCGCGAATAGGCTTTAGCTCGGGGCGGCGCTGGAATAGGCGAAGCGCGGCCTGGCATGCAAGGGAGGTATGGAGATGGTCGTTGTTGGTATCGGAGGGATGATGGGTTATGATAACATCGGCATCCGATTCGATGATTGCCTTTTCTATGAATTGAACCAAATGAAGATGGGGAACGTTATTGAGTTGGATATTGGGGAAAGAGCCGTTATAGTGGCGGCTGATTCCGATGAGCGCGGTGCTTGCGGCAATATCATCGGCAAGCTCGTTATCCTCGGGTCGGTGAGCGCGAGCATCGGCACTAGAGGACAGGATGCAAGCATGAACGGTATGACCCTCGCTTGTGAGCTTGTGGATGGTGGCGCCTGCGCCTAAAACCTCATCATCGGGATGTGCAACAACTAACAAATAGTTCATAAAAATATCTCCTCGTTTCCCATTTTTGCGGTCAGCTCGCGTACGCGCGCGTAGGCGCACTAACCCATAATTATATATATTATAATGCTATAAATGTATATTGTCAAACAGATTATGGCAAATCACACAAAAACCCCCTGCGAAAAAGCAGGGGGCATAGAAATTTATTCGGCTGTCAGCTGTGAATAGATGGTGTCGGATAGGGCGCTTATCTCGGCGATTTCTTCGGAAGAACAGGTTTTAAGGAGCTTTCTTTTTGGCGCTCCCCAAATCGAAAAGAAGCGGGGACCTATCCATTCGAAGGGTTCGGTTTTAGCAAAAAATCCCGCAAGGATGGGTTTCGCGGCCTTTTTTGGGCTCATGAAAATTATCTTCATGGGGTGTTTTATTAGCGCGAAGATGAGTTTGGGGTAATGGGCGGTTATCCCGGTGAGGGTTATGCCCGGGTGGGTTACGGCTATATGCTCGCTACCCAAAGAAAAAAGCGAAAACATAAGTCTGCGCTTTGCATTTCCGTAAACTCGGCTTGCGCGAGTTTGTTGCGAAAAATCTATATCTGTGGGGTTGGTTTTTGAGTAGTTGTGTGCTATGCTGCCAACCGCTATAATTCGCCCGCCCTTTTTCTCGATTTCCCCGAGCATTTTGCGGGCGATATAATAGGGCGAAAGGTAGTTTATTTGGAAAACATTATCATAGCCGAGGCTCGTTTTATGTCGCGGAATGCTATATGCTCCCGCATTAAGCAAAATATAGTCGGGAACGCGCTCTAATAGGCGGTTAACGGCGGTTTTAACACTTTCGAAATCCTCTAAATCGAGGGGGATATATTCGGTTTTAATATCGGGGTATTTAGCCTTTAGCTTTGCCGATAAAGCATTAACTTTTTCTCTGTTTCGGTCGAGCATGATTATATTGCCGCCATTTGCCGCAATCTGGTCGCAAAGCGCCTGCCCGAGCCCGCCTGTTGAGCCGCTTACTGCTATCGTTTTGTGCATTAAAGAGGTTTTGTTCTCCAAATCCTTTTCACCTCGCCTTTCCATTATTTTAACATAAATCCGGGTTGTTTTAAAGATGTTTTTTCGGTTATTTCAGTAGCATTATTTTATCTAATAATTATACTAAAGGTAAAATAAATACACTTGTTGAAGCTCTGCTGCTATGATATAATTACCATAAATAAACTGCTTCGGGAGTGATTTTTTTGGAACTTAATGTTGATAAATGGATGAGCGAGCTGACCTTTGAGGAAAAATGCAAATTCTTGACAGGTTATATGGCTCTTTCTTCTGCATCGAATGACCGCGTTGGTATTCCGAATATCGAAATGAGCGATGGACCTCATGGAGTTCGCCGCCTTATCGGTCATGATAAATTTCCGCAGGACTGCAATATCGAGGGAGGCGACTGCTGTTTCCCAACCGCTTCGGCAATGGCTTCCTCTTGGAACCGCGAGGTTGCATATGAGGCCGGTATGGCCATCGCAGAGGACTGCAAGCAGGAGGGTATCGACCTGCTCCTTGCTCCCGCAGTTAATATGAAAAGAACCCCGCTTTGCGGTCGAAATTTCGAGTATTTCTCGGAGGATCCCGTTTTGGCAGGCGAGATGGCAGGTGCGTTTATTAAGGGTGTTCAGGATAACGGCGTTGGCACAAGCCTAAAGCATTTTGCCGCCAATAACCAGGAGCTCGATCGTTCTTCTATCTCGGTTGAAATCGATGAGCGAACCCTCCGCGAATATTATCTCGAGGCTTTCCGCATTGCAATAGAAAAGGGCGAGCCCGAAACCGTTATGTGCGCTTATAATAAGCTCGGCGGAATTTGGTGCTCCGAAAACCCGTGGCTCCTTCGCGAGATTCTTCGCGATGAATGGGGCTATGAGGGTCTCATGGTTTCCGACTGGGGCGCCGTTCATAATGCTCCCAAGGCATTTGCAAACGGAATGGAGCTTCAGATGCCCTGCAATAAATCGATATATGCCGATATGCTCGAGGGTATCGAAAAGGGAATCATAACCGAAGAGGAAATCGAAAAAATCTGCCGCAAGGTGCTCGAATATATCGCTCATCGCGTTTCGGTTCGCGAGGAGAAAAAGCCTTATGACCGTGCCGCACAGCACGAAAAGGCTCGCGCAGCTGCCGCTGAATGTATCACCCTTCTTAAAAACGAGGAAAAGATTCTTCCGATAGTTCCCGAAAAGTATAAAAAAATTGTTGTTTTCGGCAATCAGGCCGAAAAGCCGACCTATATGGGTGGCGGAAGCTCGCATGTTTCTATCGAGGAAAAGAGCGTTGATATCCCGCTCGATTTTATAAAGGAATACTGCGCCGATAAGGTAGAGCTTCAGTATGAGCCGATGTTTGATTGCGACCTTTCCATTTGGGATAAGCGCGCAAAAATCCGCTCGCTCGGAGCCGAGGAGGGCGTTTTAGCGCTTGTTTTCGCAGGTGATGAAACCTGGCACGAGAGCGAGGAATATGAGCGCCGCCGCTTAACCTTCCCCGATAAGGTTAATGATGTTCTCGAATATGTTAACCAGTATTTCTCGGATGTTATTGTTGTTATGCAGTCGGGCGCCTGCACAATGGGAACCGGCTGGCAAAACGGCGTTAAGGGTCTTATTCAGATGTGGCTCGCAGGCGAGGGCGGAGGAAAGGCTATTGCCGATATCCTCTTTGGAAAGATTAATCCTTCGGGTAAGCTTTCCGAAACCTTTATGACCCGCCTTTCGGATCATCTTCTCCACGTTAGCAACACTAAAAAGATTCGCTATGCCGAGGGTATGGATGTTGGATACCGCTATTACGACCGCAACCCGCAGGATGTTTGGTATCCCTTTGGTCATGGTCTTTCCTATACCGAGTTTGAGTATAGCGATATCGAGGTAACCCCCGATTACAGCACCAACCCCGAGGGCACCGTTTCGGTTTCCTTTACTCTAAAGAATGTAGGCGATCGCGATGGTAAAGAGGTTGTTGAGCTTTATGTTCGCCCGACCGATAATACGGTTGTTCGCCCCGAAAAGGAGCTAAAGGACTTCTGCAAGGTATCCTTGCGCGCAGGCGAGAGCAAGCGAATCGAATTCACCCTCGGTTCCCGTGCCTTCTCCTATTTTAATCCCTTCTTACATGAATGGCATGTTGAGAGCGGTCGCTATGAGATTTTGGTTGCCGCTTCGAGCACCGATATTCGCCTTAAGGCGCCCTATCTCATTGAGTGGGATAAGGACTATACCCTAAGCCAAAAAGGCGGCGCAATGGTGCTTTAAACCTAAATATATAAAAGATAGCCCGAGGGTTTCCCCTCGGGCTTTTTGTTTTTAGAAAACTTATTTTATAAAGTTTTTCTGATAGATTAAACCATCGGTATCGCTTGCGCATAAATAGCGGTCGATTGCTATTTCTTCGGCGGTTCTAACATCGCTGAAGATATTTACAGAATAGATTGTTCCTGCAAAGTATTGCTGTGTACCGGTTCGGTTATCTTGACCTATCTTGAGGTTATCAACATCGGTGGGCATTGCTGCGGTTAGCTTAACGGTTTCTTTTAGTTCGCCGCCTATATAGAGCTTTGCGCTTAAGCCTTCGATGGTGATTGCCAAATGGACAGCCTCGGTGGAGCGGATATCGGTTGTAAAGATGTAGCTATACGACTTTGCACCGATGCTGTAGTAGAGTCGAGGTCTGCCGTTTGTATAAATCTCAAGGTTCATTTGATTTACAAGTGTGCCATCATAGTTACCGATGATAACACCTGCGCGCTGGCTATAGGTCTTATCGAGCTGAATGGTTGCCTCAAAGGTTAGAGGAGTTGTTATAAGACCTAATTCGGTATCAACTCCCGATTTGTCAGAGGAGGGAGTAAGACCGGTTGCGTTTGCCCAAACCATATGGTTAACGATTTCGGTAACGCGCTGAATTTCGCGATATTCCAAAACTGTTCCGCAAACCGAGCATTCGGTATGGGTGAGTCGGTTGGAGGTTTCGGATTCGGCGATATCGGTTATTGTGCCACCGGCGGTATGACCGTTTAGCGCGCAATAATCGGTTGCGAACATTGCATTATAAACAAGGCTCGAATCATTGATATCCACCATGATGTAATCGCTTGCGATTTCGGCGGCGGTTCTTGCGCTTGCGAAGAGGCTTACACTATAGAGTGTGCCCTTGAAATGCTGGGTGTTGCCCGAGCGGTTATCGCTGCCGAGCTTATAGCCCGCCGGAACCTCGGGAACCGCAAATCCGAGCGCCTGCTCTTCCTTATATTCGCCGTTAACATATAGCTTTGCAACGAGTCCCTCAACAACAACTGCGATATGAACTGCGTTTTCGGAGCGAATATCGGTTTGGAATGTGCAGTTTACATAGTGACCTGCATCGATGGAGTAGTAGAGTCGAACTCGGCCCTCGGTATAGATTTCGAGGTTGAGCTGATTCGAGCGACCATCGCTATAGTTACCAACGATAACACCGCCGCGACCTGAGAAAGCGGGATCAAGCTTTAGAACTGCCTCGAAGGTGTTGGGTGTTGAAGAGAAGGTCTTGTTGATAACGATGGAATCGCCGATTCCAATCTCGTTTCCAACGGGGATGGTTTCGGTTGCTTCCTTTTTTGGAGCTTCATCGAGAATATCCGAGAAGAGGAGATCCTCTGCGCTCTGCGAAACTAAAACCATATCGGATTTGATTTCCTCCTCGGTTCTAACATCCGAGAAGAGGCTAACGCTATAAATCGAACCCTTGAAGTAATGGATGTTGCCCTCGCGGTTGTCGCCTCCGATTTTGAAGCCTTCTACCTGGGTATTGGGCTCGATGGGAAGGGTCTTTTGCTCGGTGAGTTCACCGTTAATATAAAGGTTTGCAACAAGTCCATCGATTGTAACCGCGATATGAACGGGATCGGTAGAGCGGATATCTGTGGCGAAGGTGCAGTCGATTTGATGCGCCTTATCGGTTGCATAGTATAGGCGAACCTTGCCCGAATAATGAATCTCAAGGCTCATCGAACCAAGGCTTAAATCCTCGAAGTTACCAACAATGATACCGCCGCGACCATGATAATCGGGGCTGAGCTGAATGGTTGCCTCAAGGGTGTGGGGTGTTGCTGCCAAGGTATCAAGCTCGATTGCAGAGGTATCGGTAAAGGTAACGCCATAAGCGGGGATAACGGCATCGTTGTTTGCGGTTGCGGTGTTCTTTGCGAACATAAGGCCATCCGCATCATGGTTCACATGAATAACATCTGCCTTGATTTCTTCCTCGGTGCGAACATCCGAGAAGAGGTTTATCGAGTAAATAGTGCCCTTGAAATACTGAACATTATCTGCGCGGTTATCGCCGCCGATACGCAGCGGGGATGTGAGTGTCGGCAGGCCTATGGTTAGGTTTCCGGCCTCGGAGAATATACCGTTTACATATAGCCTTGCAACCGTTCCGTCGATGGTAACTGCGATATTAACAGCGGAGTCGCTTCTAATATCTGCTGCAAAGGTATAGGAAGAGGTTTTTGCAACATTGTTTGCAACAAAGATTCGAACCTTACCATCATTATGAATCTCAAGACTCATCTGATTTTTGGATTTCTCATCATAGTTACCAACGATGATACCGCCGCGACCTGCGAAGTCCTTATCGAGCTGAATGGTGGCCTCAATGGTCTGCGGAGCGGTCGGAAGGAGTTCTGTATATTCCTCGGTCTGTGCGGTATAGGTTGTGCCAACAGGGGAGAGAAGCTCGGGATCTAAAACCGAAACTGCTTCGCTATATACCTGGTTGCAAAGGATATTTTCGGCGCCCGATAGGTCGGCTGTCATATCCGATTTGATTTCATCGGCGGTTCTAACATCCGAGAATACGCTAACACTGCTTATAATACCCTTGAAATATTGGGCATTTCCATCGCGGTTGTCGCCGCCGATCATAAAGCCATTGGTAACCGAGGTGAGCTGTTTGCTTGCGGTTATCTTTTCTGCTGCCTCACCATTGATATAAAGGGTGAGTGTGCGCTCGTTGATAGTGAGGGCGATATGAACCGGCTCATCGCTTCTGATATCCTCCTTGAAGATGATATCAAGGGGTGAGCCATCCTCGGTTGTTCCATAGAGGCGAACGCGACCGCCGTTCATAATTTCAAGGCTTAGAGAGGGTGTTGCGGTATCCTTGTAGTTACCGAAGATAACACCTGCGCGACCCGAGAAGTTCTTATTGAGCTGAATGGTAGCCTCGATGGTTTTGGGTGCAGCCGAGAGGGTTCCAATCTCGGTAGCGGAGGTTTCGGTAAAGGTTTTGCCTGTCTTTAAAATTGTTTTGGGGTTGCTGAAGTATCTGCTTGCGAGCATACCCTTATCGGTTTCAAAGGCGACAAGAGAATCGCGATGGATTTCGCTATCGCTTCTTGCATGGTCGAATATATTAACCGAGTAGATTGTTCCCTTGAAGAATTGGTTATTGCCGTTTCGGCTGTCGCCACCAATCCACATGGTATCGTTTATTTCGGGAACCGAAACAGAAAGGGTAGCGGTTTCGGTTAGAACCGAATTAATATAGAGCTTTGCGACCTTGTCTTCAAAGGTTACTGCGATATGAGTTTTCTCATCGCTTCTGATATCGGTTTTAAAGGTATGGTCGGCAACCTGACCGCCGTTTCTAAGGTATAGGCGAATATGTCCATAGGTCGAAACCTCGATGTTAACTATGTCGTTCTTGGAGCCTTCATAGTTACCAACAATAACGCCTGCGCGGTCGTTAAAGCTCTTGTCGAGCATAATGGTTGCTTCAATGGTTAGAGGCTTGCCCGAAACCGAGAGAGCATTCTGAAGCTCTTTATAGGTTCCAAAGGTTTTGCCAACCAGCTTATCTGCGGCAAGAACCTTATCCTCGCCCTGGAATACAAATTCGCGGGCTTCGATTAGCGTTCCGCAGGCAGAGCAGCTGCGCTCGGCAATACCGTTATTATGTTCGGAAGCCGCCTTAATAACATTCCATTCGCCTGCGCGATGGATAACATCAATGATTTCGCGCTCATCGCAGTTTTTGCAGGGATGATAGGTATAGCCATCTTCCTTTTCGTTTTCGGGGATATACTCTAAAACGGTGTCCTCGTATTCATGCGATACGATGCCAACGGTTGTTTCATCTGCGAAGGTGAAGAATACGCTATCCTCATCACAATCGGTTTCTTTGATAACGAGGGCGAAGTTTGACTGATATGCCATCGATCCGCCATGAACGTTCATCGAGTTGAGAACCGAAACATAGTAGCGCTGACCATCCTTAACATAGGAAACATGCATATCCTTGCTGTGAACATGACCGAAATCGTTTGCATTAAAGGCCTTGTAGCCGATATCCTCGCCAACCTTCAGGTTGCTAAACGCAGCCGAATCAAAGGCGGGAAGATTAACATAAATCTTGTTTTCGGGGTTTTTATTGGTCTTAAAGGCATCAATAATAACATCCTCAAACTGGTTGCGAAGCGAGAACGCGCCCCAGCGAACATTGTTCCAAATGAAGATTATCGAACCTTCGGAATCATGCATTTCGGAGATTTGTTTTGCGAAGGGGTTGGTTTCTTCGTTCCAGGTGGAGTTACCGCCGCTGAAGGGCGAGAAGTAAAGCTCGAAAACGGGGTCGGTTTCGGTGCCGAGATAGATAATCTGCTCATCGGCAGGAATTTCGCTTTCGCGACCCTCTTTGATGAGGGCTATCTGCTCTTCAACTCGCTTCATCATAAGATCGCGGAAGGGATAAACATCCTCCTGACCCGAGTACTGGGCGAGCAGGTCGAGATAGTTCTTGGAAATTCTGAAGAGCTCCGCATGGTCGGAAACGAGGGTTGCGGTTTGGAGCTGGTTAAGACCGTTTGTTCCGTTTGCGTTTATACCATCAAGGTTTGCGCTCGAGGTCCAAACAGCATTCTTGTGAGCAACTCCGTTCATATCGAGATAATGCGAAACCGCGCAAAGCTTGGTATGCATCATATCGGTTCCGCCTTTGCTCTCAACGTCCCAAAGAGAGGGAGCGAAGGTCATGTAATCTCCGATAACACCTGTTGTATAGGTGCTGTCGCAGGGAGCATCGAGCATTTCGCCAAAATAGTCTTTAAACTTCGGCGAGGTCGAGGTGTTGGGATAACCGTCAATCTGGCCGATAACCGTAACATTGATGCCCATTCTTGCAGCCGCAAGGAGGAGATAGGAGATTCGAACAAAGCCAAACTCATCATAATCAGTATTATGGAGTGCGCGCATGTATCCGAAATAGGGGCTGTCGCGGTCGATACAGATTGCGGTATGTGCCGAGAAGCGGTATGCCGAAATCGAGATATACATCTCTTCATCGGGGTTGGCTCTCTTATAGCAAAGTGCCTGATAGATAAGCATTCCTTCGCCAAAGTTTCCGTTGCCCGAGGGGTCATCCTTGTGATAGATAAAGCTGTCAACCGAAACATTCTCACCATTGATGTTTTCGATAATGGTAGTGTTCTTGCTCATAAAGTTGGAGCTGTTATCAAGTTTTGGGAATTTAGCATAGGTCGAATTGATATATCCATGGTTTGCGTTTTCGGCAAGCTCAAAGATATGCTCAACCGCAAGCTCGGGATGAACGGTAGGCTCTTTAACCTTGGGCGGAGTATAGCTCGGCTTATAGGTTGGGATTTCGGGAACTGTGCCCTCGTAATCGCCAACTGTTAGCAGATTATAGATAGCTGCTGCCCAATAAGCATCATCGAGAACCGAAGCTTCGGTATCAACATAGGTGTTCTTGTTGATATAGAGTTTTGCATTAAGGGTATTACCCCAAATGATGGGACCACCCAGGTTATCGGTATTTCCGGTAACGGTTAGACCATCGATATTAACAATCGAGCCCTTTGTGGTTTCATAGAGGAAGCCACCCTTGTTGGCATGGTTGCGAATACCTGTGGTGTTGTAGATATCGAAATATGTGCTGTTTGCAACATAGATAGCACCGCCGAGCGAGCCCGAGGTATTCTCTGTGAAGGTACATCCGTTCACCGAGGAGAGCGCAGCGCCTTGATATGCAAAGATAGCGCCGCCTTCGGATTTTGAGGAGTTGCCGGTGAAACGGGTGTTGTAGATATTAATGGTTGAAAGGTCAACCATCGAGATAGCGCCACCCTGCGAACCTGCGGTATTGTTTGAAATATCGCTGTTATAGAGGGTTGCATAGGCGGTATCCATATTCATAAATCCGCCATCGCCGGGAGCGGTGTTGCCGCTTGCGGTTATGTTGTTAAGTGTTGCGGTGGCATGGGTGTAAAGACCGATACCTGCGGCATTCGAGCCGGCATGGTTGTTTTTAAAGGTTGCACCATTGATATCGATAACCGCTCTAACCGAGCCGTAAACCGCACCACCGTTGTGGCTGGTTGTTTCCTCTGCTATGGAGTTACCCTCGAAGGTAACATCCTCCATGTAGGTGTGTGAATAGCTGGTAAGGAATGTTGCGCCACCATATTGTCCTGCGATGTTGTTGTTTAGGGTAACATCTTTTAGGACGAGGTTGATGGTTCCGTTATCCTCCTTCGGCAGGGCATTGCCCTCCTCATCAACACCATAGGATACCAAGCGGTCAACAACATACATAGCGCCGCCTGCATAGTAGCAGGTGTTTCCCGAAATGGAGGAGTTTTTGATCATAACCTCCGAATCCCAAAGCGAGCCGCTGTTATAAGAAACATATAAAGCGCCGCCGCGGAGACCACTTGTGTTGCCGTCGATGGTGGAATCGGTAATATCAAGCTTAGAGCTATGAAGCGAGATAGCACCGCCATAGCCTGTGGACTCATCGCCGCTTGTGTTGTTTATAAGCTTGCTGTTTTCTATCTTGGCCTCGCTCTGATAGAGCATGTAGATAGCGCCGCCCTCTTTAAGGCAGGAGTTGTTCTCAAGGGTTACATTCTTAAGGTTTAGCGATGCGCTGTAGCCAACGGTTATAGCGCCGCCGCTTGAGGCTGTGTTGTTCTTTAAAACGCAATCCTCGAGAGTAACTTCGGGACCATCTTTGATGGAGGAGCCCGAGGTATAGGAGGTTAGCGCGCCGCCCGAACCGCTTTCGTTTCCTGTGAAGGTGCAGCGAACATATTTGGGCATACGAACAGGGGCGTCGTTTGTGCCGTGGGTATGGAAAACAGCGCCGCCCTTGCTCTTTGAGTAGTTATCCTTAAAGGTGGTATCGGTTACTAAAAGAGTTCCGCCTGCATAGATAGCACCACCGCTGCCGGTGTTTGAAACATTGTTTTTGAACTCGGTATCACCATAAATAACACTGGCAACCTTGGTTCCGGAATAGATTGCACCTGCGTTGCTCTTCGCGGAGTTGCCATCGAAGGTAACGGTTTTGGTTCCTGTTGTACCGCCTATATAAATATGGGTACCATCATTGCTCGGCATATAGATAGCGCCGCCAATCTTTGCGCTGTTGTTTATAAAGTTTCCGGCAGTAATGCGGGTGAAACGGTAGTTATAGAGAGCACCGCCGCGGGCCGCAGAGCAGTATTCGAAGTTACCGCCGCTGATAGTGATATCACCCTGGTTATAGATAGCGCCGCCGAGGGTTGAATCTCTTCCTGCCTCGCCTGCTTCGGCAGAAAGGTCCTCATCATCTACCGAGATACCCTTGAAGTTACCGCCGTAGATATTGAGTGTTCCGCTTTCAACTATAGCCATAGCACCGCCAATGCGGCTTTCGTTGCTTAAGGTGTAGCGGGCTTCGAGAGTTCTTTTGTTTTCGGTCTTTCTTGCATTAACAATCGAGATATTGTTATAAATCGCAACATTACCGCTGTTGCAGATGAAGATAACCGAACCATAAACCGAACCCTCCATGGCATTCTTATTACCATCGATAATGAGAAGACCTTCGGTAGCCGATTCGGGGTTGCCGAGGGTTAGCTTTGCGGTATTGCCCGAGAGCAGCTGGCTCTTACCATCCTTGGTTTCGCCAACAACGAAGATATCGCCATAGAAATCCTTTGCGCGGGTGAGGCGATATGGGGTTGTTGAGAAGATGGTAACATCGCGGGTGATAAAGAAGGTTCTGTCAAGAGAGAAATCGGCAACAATTCGAATGCGGGTAGCACCGCTATCGATGGCTGCCTCGAGTTCCTCTGCGCTCGAAACCTCGGTATAACCCGAAAGGTTATCATAAACCTCGTTGCCGTATTCGGGGCAGGGGGGAGCTTCGGTTGTTATTTCATAAACCTTTAAGCTGTTGTAGATAGCGCCCTTCCAATAGTTGCTGTCGAGGTTGTTTGTATCTAAATCCTTGTAGTTTGTTTTGTTGATATAAAGTTTAGCGCCTGCCGAGTTACCCCAAATGATGGGACCGCCATCCTTTGCGGTATTGCCCTTAACGGTAAGTCCGCTGATGACGGCGATAGAACCGGTAACGGTTTCATAGAAGAAACCGCCGCGGTTTGCCGAGTTTCCTTCGGCATAGCAGTTATAAAGGTCAACA
The DNA here is from genome assembly GCA_045659535.1 of Acutalibacteraceae bacterium. GTDB lineage: Bacteria > Bacillota > Clostridia > Oscillospirales > Acutalibacteraceae > SIG589. Next base: position 12,710 of record JAZOXC010000050.1, on the reverse strand, counting down.
TCACTCTTACCCGAAACATAGAAGCCGCCACCGAGGGTATCGGTGCTGTTTTCTATAAATTCGCAGTTGTTGAAGGTGGTTTTGTATTCGCCGGTATAAACCTGAATAGCACCACCGCTGCCGGGTGCGCTATTTTTTTCAAAGCGGGTTGAATAAACATTTGTAACTGCGCCGCTTTGGAGAAGTATAGCGCCACCTGCGGCAGCAGAGTTGTTTAGAATGTTGCTGTTATAAATATCAACAGCAGATTTGCTATACATAAATCCGCCCCAATGGCCTGCTGTGTTGCCATCTGCGGTTATGTTATAAAGCGAAACCTCGCTTGCGGAGTTGAACATAACAGCGCCGCCGTCGTAATCACTCGAGTTTGCTTTAAAGCGAACACCCTCAAGCGATAGCTTCGCTGCGGTTGCATAGATAGCGCCGCCGCCATAGCGGTTGCCCGAACTGTTTTCGGTTGCAAATGCATGGGAGTTTTCGAAGTCAACATTTTTAAACTGAGCATATTTTTTGCTTATGTAGACAGATCCGCCGTTATTATAGGCCGAAGAGCCCGAGAAACGGGAATCTTCAACAGTTAGGTAAACCTTGTCGGGGTTGAGCTCGCTCGAGGTTACATAGATATCGCCGCCGTTGGCGCCCGAGGTATTGTTTAGGAATTCGGCATTCTTAACCTGAAGAACGGCGCCCTGACCAACAATAGCACCACCGATGTTATCGGAGGAGTTGTTCTTAAATAGAACATGGCTGTCGCAAAGGTTGGTGGAATTTCCGATATAGAGCTTACAAGCGGTGCTGTTTGCCATATAGATAGCACCGGCACTCGAGGTTGCCGAGTTTTCGATAAATTCGGCGTTGTAGATATAGGTTGTTCGGTAGTTATAGATAGCACCGCCGCGAGCAGCATGGTTGCCGCTGAAGGTGCCGCCATAGATATTGGTTGCACCAAAGGAATAGATTGCGCCGCCCTGTGTGCTTACAAGCTCGGTGTTTTCGTCGGTTTCATCCAAAACCGAGTTGTTTCTATAGATACCGCCATAGATATCGAGCTTACTGTTTGCGTTGATAGCAACGGGAGCACCGATTCTTATGGGATAGGAAACACCATAAACCTCGTTAAAGGTTCGCTCGTTGCCAACTTTATAGCAGTTTTCAACTATAAGATTATCCTTTAAAACAAGTCGAGAACCATGGGCAACGAAGAATACAGTTCCGACAACATCAGCTGTCATATTATCGCGGTTACCATCAATGGTAAGCGAGTTGCCCTCGCCCGAGGGATCGAAGGTAACGGTTATTTCTTCCTCTACCGCATTTCCATCGGCATCCTCGCCAATGAGGAATATATCGCCTGCGAAACCGGGTGCGCGGGTTAAAACGCGGTTGCCGGTTGCTTTAATGGTTGTGTCTGCGGTGATATAGAAGGTTCTGTTTAGGGTGAAATCACTGATGATAGTGATTTCTTTGAGCCCTGCCGAGAGGGCCTTTTGGAACTCAACGGGGTTGGTAACATTGGGGTTGATGATATCCTCGGGGTTGGTTTCCTCGGTATCACCATAGTTTATAAACCCGGGGATTTCCGCATCAGAATTATAAACCTTAAGGCTGTTAACAATAGCGGTTTCCCAATAGGCATCATCCAAAACATCATCATAATCAACATCTAAATAGTTGTCCTTGTTGATGTATAGCTTGGCGCCTGTTGAGTTACCCCAAATAATCGGACCGCCATCGCTTGCGGTATTGCCCGAAACGGTGAGACCCGAAATGGTAACGATTGTTCCGGTTGTTGTTTCATAAAGGAAGCCGCCGCGATAGGCTCCGTTGCCTTTTGCCGAGAGATTATAGATATCAAGTAGCGAGGCGTTTGATATGTAAATACCGCCGCCAAAGTTGCCCGAGGTGTTATCGAGCAAAACGCAGCTGTGCAGCAACGAGGGGGTCTCTTTAGAGTAGTATAAGATAGCGCCGCCGTTTCCAACCGAGGAGTTGCCCTCGAAGGTGGTCAGGTATGCGTTGAGCGAGGAGGATGCGGTAACAAATGCCGCGCCTCCCTGGTTTTCGGAGTGGTTTGCGCGGATAGCGCTGTTATAAACATCAAAAACGGAACCGTTGGCATAGATAAAGCCGCCGTTGCTCTGTGCTATGTTGTTTGTTGTTGTGATATTGTTGAGAACAACGTGGCTCGAGCTGTGTGCCTCGATACCTGCGCCATAGTTATCGGAGGTGTTGCTATCAAAGGTGGCGCCGTTTATTTCAAAATAGGAGCCGGTTGAATAGATAGCGCCGCCGCCATAGCGGGTGCCCGAGGAGTTTGCTGTTGCCGTTGCATGGTTGCCCTTAAAGGTAACATTCTCCATATAAGCGGCAGTGCCGGTAGCATAAATAGCACCGCCGTTATAAAGGGTTCGGTTGTTCTCAAATGTTGTATTGGTGATAGAAAGCTTCGGGTCATCGCCCTCTGCGCCCTTTATGGAGCAGTAGATAGCGCCACCGGTGTTATTTGCTGAGTTACCGATAATGGTTGCGGTATCGATAGAAACCCTTGCGCCGCTGGCATAGAGCATACCACCGTAGTTTTCTGCATGGTTATCCTTAAATACTATTCCTGTATCGGAATAATCGTTTTCACCATAGAGGTAAACAAAGCTTGCGCCGCTGGCGGGCATATAGATAGCGCCACCGCTGCCTGCGGCCGAGTTACCCTCGATGGTTCCGCCATAGAAGGTTAAGGTTCTGTATGCATAGAAAGCGCCGCCCCTTTGCGCATGGTTGTTTTTGAAGAGTCCATCATAAACATTAACGGTGCCAAAGCAGTAGAAAGCGCCGCCCCAGGTGGAAACGAGGGCATCCTCGCCTTCTTTTGAGGGGTCTTCATTGTTTACGGTGTTGTTTATGTATTTACCGCCATAAATGCCGAGCTTACCGCCCGAGGTAACGATGGCAACAGGGCCACCAACTCGACCGGGGTAGGAAAGGCCATAAGCTTCGTTATGGGTTCTCTCGTTGCCAACCTTTTTGCAGTTTTGAACGGTAAGAGCCGAGAAAAGGCGGATTTCGCCCTTTGGGGTTGCAAAGAAAACAGTACCCAAAACATCGCGGTTTTCACCATCGATGGTTAAAAGGTCGTTTTCCTTGGAGTCGTCGCGACCGATATAGAGGGTAACGGTATCTTCGCAGAAGGTTCCGTCATCATATTGGCCAACAACGAAAATATCGCCCGTAAACCCATCGGCTCGCTTTAAGGTGTGAGCCTCATCGGTATAGATGGCTGCATCGCTGATAACATAGAAGGTTCGATCAATAGCGAAGTCTGCGGTAATCTTAATCGATAAGACCTCGTTTATCAAAGCTTCTTCGAGCTCTGCAGCCGATGAAACCGAAACAGGATCGGCATAGATGTCGATCTCTTCCTCTTCATCGGGATTGTTGCCCGGATCAACAATAGCTTCATCGGCAAACGCGAAAATCTCGAGCGGTAAAACCGAGAAAAGCATTGTAAGGCAGAGTAGGAATGCTAAAATTTTAGTTCCTTTAACTTTTTTCATAATAAACTCCTTTCCAAAACGCGGGGGCTGCTTTTAAAGGTAATATATATAACATTCTACCATAATTAGACTAAAATAACAATCAAAATATATTATATATAATAATTATTGTTTATTATGCCGATACTTGGCTGCATTCATTGTCCCGCTTGCATAAATTGTTTTGTCGATTAAGGTCTAAAGTCCATAATACTTTCGCTTGTATATCGGGCGGAATTAGTATAGAATAAGGATAAAGAGAGGTGAGGGCAGAAATGAAAAAAATATACCCCGAAGAGATAATAAAAGAGCTCGATGAGCATCTCTCGCGCAACGATTATGAATCGGCGCGGGCGCATCTTCTGCGCTTTTTATCGCGAGCCGAGGAAAACTGCGATAATGCCGCAAAGCTGCTGATTTTCAATGAACTTATGGGTCTTTGCCGAAAGCTCGGCGAAGAGGAAAATGCTCTGAAATTCGCGTCTCTCGCCCTTGCGCTCATAGGCGAAATGGGAATCGATCAAAATATCGGCGCCGCAACCACCTATCTCAACAGCGCAACCGTTTATAAAGCTTTCGGTCGCGCAAAAGATGCGGTTCCGCTATTCGAAAAGGCGCGAAAAATCTATGAATCCTCGCTCAATAAAACCGATCCCCGCCTTGGCGGACTTTATAACAATATGGCGCTCGCAATGGTCGATATGGGGCGTTTTTCGGATGCCGAGGAGCTTTATAATTTGGCTCTCGCCGTTATGGAAAACATCGAAAACGGCGAACCCGAGCAGGCGATAACCTATCTTAACATCGCCTCGGCAAAGGAGCAGGAACTCGGTCTTTTAGATGGCGCCGAGGAGATAGCAGAGCTCTGCGAAAAGGCATGGGAAAGGCTCGAAAAAGGGAAGACCCGCCGAGATGGAAACTATGCCTTCGTTTGCGAAAAATGCGGTCCGATTTTCGGGTATTATGGCTTTTTCTCTTATGAGGCGGAACTAAAAAAACGGAGTGATAGCATATATGAAAGGGCTTGAGTTATCGAGAAAATTTTATGAGCAGCATGGCGAGCCGATGCTAAGGCGCGATTTTCCCGAACTGTTCTCTAAAATGGCTATCGGTCTTTTTGGAAGCGGCAGCGAATGCTATGGCTATGACGACCAAATTTCGCGCGACCATGATTTTGAACCCGGCTTTTGTATTCTGGTGCCCGATGAGGTTTCTGATGGAGAGCTTTTCCGTCTTGAGCGAGCATATGATAAGCTGCCGCATGAGTTTTTAGGGGTTGAGCGCCAAGCATCCATCCCCGTTGGCGGGCGCCGCCATGGGGTTATGCGAACCTCGGATTTCTTCTATGGAAAAACCGGCTCGAGCGATGGAATTATCCCGCTCGAGAGATGGCTCATTCTCCCCGAATGCTCGCTTTATGAATCGGTTAACGGCGAGGTTTTCCTCGATAATTTAGGCGAGGTTTCGGCTATCCGCGAGCGGCTTTCGTATTACCCCGAGGATATAAGGCTAAAGCACCTTGCGGGCAAACTTTTGCTCGCCGCGCAGGCGGGACTTTATAACTTCCCCCGACTTATAAAAAGGGGCGAAACTGCTGCCGCCCAGCTTGCGGTTTATCAGTTTGTTAACAATGTTTTGGGCATTATTTTTCATATAAACAAGACCTATATGCCCTATTATAAATGGCAGTTCAAAGCGCTCGAGAACCTAAAGCTTTTTTCGGGTATCGGCGGCGAGCTCGAGTTTTTAATATCGAGCGGAAACAGCGAATCCGAGGCGGTAAAAAAGCAGGAAATTATTGAAAATATAGCCAAAAAAATATGCGATGAGCTCGGCTTTTTTGGCATAGAGCTCGAGCAGGTTGCATATCTCATAAACAATAAAATTTCGGATAACAACATCCGAAACATGCATATTTTAGCAGCGGAATAAGCCCCAAAAAGCAAAGCCGAAGCATTATTAAGCAGATAAGTAGAGAAAAATTATATGGAGGATTTTAATTATGGCAAGAGAGAAAATAACCGATTGGACCGGAAAGATAATCGGTTGGGTCGAGTGGTCGGGCAATAAAAAATGGATCAGCGATTTTTATGGCAGAAGACTTGGATATTATGATAAATCGCTCAATAAAACCTTCGATTTCTATAACAGGCAGGTTGGAAATGGCGATATCGTTATGACCCTGCTTCGATAGGAGATAAAAAGGGATTTAACATATCAAAACAACGGCATACTTACAGGAATTTCACAGAAGGTTAACAGGTTTTCGCACCAAATGGATGAGATTTATAAAAATCTTGAGGATTAAAAAAGAGAGAGGATTTAATTCCTCTCTCTTTTTATAACTGCATTAGCAGTTTTTCTATAGATTCATAGCGCTCACCGGGGTTTATCGCGGTGCATTTTCGAATAATTTTTCCGAATTCTCCGCGGGCGATTTTCTCGCTCGGATGAACCCCTGTCAGCATAACATTCATAAGGATTCCCATGGCATAAATATCGCTCCGCTCATCGCTTCCTGCTATGCCGAGTTCGGGCGAAGCATAGCCAACAGTTCCCATGATAACGGTATCTTTTGATGCCGGTTTTAGGATTCTTGCGGCATTAAAATCAATGAGAACAACCCTTCCCGAATCGGAAATTATAATGTTTTCGGGTTTTATATCGCGGTGGATAATTCCGCGTTCATGCAAAACCGAAAGCCCGCTTAAAACCGCTGCCAAAACTCTGCGAACGCCGCGCTTGCGGTAACGCCCTGTTTCCATAACCTCGGCTACTGTTAATCCCGAAATAAATTCTTCTAAAACCATCTGCCCATCAGAGAGATTTATAACATCATATATCTGTGGCAGGTTTTCATTTTTGATTCCGAGCAGCTTTTCATATGCCGAAACAGGGGAAGAGAAGGAGCGCAGAATAATATCGCGACCGAGCTCTTTATGCCTTAGATGCAAAACCTTATAATCATCCAAATCGCGCAGCACAGAAACGAGCGAATAAACCTTTAGTATATCCTTTAAAAAATCCTCTCTTTTCATGTGCTCTAACCGTTCCATTCCTTAAAACTCGCGCCGTAATAATGGGCGCTGTTTTTATAGTATCTATAGTTTCGGTCGGAGCAGAGAAGTGATGCATGAATGGTAAGAGAGCTGTTGGGATTCGCGCCAAATGCGCCCACCTCGATATATATGCTATTACCGCAAAGGTAGATATCTTTTAGGTTTTTGCAGCCCGAAAAGGCATTTCTCCAAATGGTTAAAACGCCATCGCTAACGATGACCGAGCGAACCCCATCTGCAACCGCGCTATCGGAAAATGCGGTAGGCATAACCGCTAAAACGTGCTTGCCGTCAATTGTTTTTGGGATTAGGTATTCGCCGTTTTCGGAGGCGGATTTAACCCCAATTATAACAATGCAGTTATCGGTAGTGGTTGTTGTTGCAAAATCATCGCCGATGGTTGCCGCGCGGTAGAGATATTCAACCTCGCTCTTTTTTGCCGGTTCGGAGGAAGCGGAAGAAGAGGGGGAAGAAGCGGATGATGAGGGGTTATAGGTCTTCGAGGAATCCGACTTTTCGCTGCTTGGCGGCGGGGTTACGGCAGGGGCGGAAGAGGGCTTTTGCGCCGCGGAGTTTTCAGCCGATTGCGGTGCGGAATTCTCGCCCCCGTTGCTGCTAATGTTTTCTTGCGAGCTGCTTTCTGCGGTTTTGCTTGAGCCGCGCGGAGCCAAAAGGAAAACCGACAAAGCGATGGCAAAAATGAGCAAAACAGCGGCCGAAATAATGGGCCACCGCGGTTTATTTTTCTTCTTTGAGGGTATTATTTCGGGCTCATCGAAGGAGGACATGCAATATAGGCAAAAGCGAGCATTTTCCTCGATAGATGAGCCGCAAAACGGACATTTTTTCATAAAAATCTACCCCAATGTTTCGAGATTGTATTCGAATAGCAAATAATTTATATCGGCAACCGAAAGGTGTTTGCAGATGCCATATATAATAATGCTGTCGAACGGAATTTTTACATAAAGAGGGGAGTATCCCGCGCATTTAAGCAGGTTTTGAACCTCGTCGAGCGAAAGCTCCATCGCAATAGCAAGGCATAAAAGTTTTTTGCGCTCGGGGGTTCGAATTCCCGAGAAAATCTGATAGGCATAAACCTCGCTCATCTCGGCGGCGCGGATAACCTGCGATTTTTTAAGCCCATGTTCTTGCATCAGCTTTTCTAAAAGGGTTGCAAGATCATCGCCAACCATATAGTTGCTGTTTTCGTTATAAAATGTTTTAAAATCGGGGCATAGAGATAGCTCTTCGATTATCTTTTTGGTATCCTTTTGCATTCGCGTGCCCTCCGTTTCGTTTTTTCAATTATATAAAAAGAGCCCTATTTTGTCAAATAGGACCCTTTTTTAAAAAATTATGCTGCCAGCATAAGACTTTTGCCGAAAAGCATTTTAAAATGCGAATAAAAGGAGGCAAAAGATATGCAGCTTATTGAAAAACTCTTTTCGCAATATCTTTCGGAGATGGATCTTAGCGGAAATCTAAACTACCATATCCTATCGGGAATGGCGCTTTCGAGCGAAAAGGAGTTTCGCGAAATGCTCTCTCCCGAGCAAACCGAAAAATTCGAGGAGCTATTTGAAACTACCTCGCAGATACATTTTATAGAGGTTAGGGATGCTTTCTTTAGCGGTTGCCGAATCGGAGCCGATGCGGGCAGGGAGTTTTCTATTTAATCTCCTGCTCGAGTTCTCTGTATTCGGGGGTATCGAAGAATTCCATAATCGAAATCTCGAGCCCATCGCAGAGCTTTTTAAGGGTAACAATGCCGGGATTTTTGCTCTCGCCGTTTAATATGCTTTTAACCGTTGCCTGCGGAACACCTGCCATGTAGCTCAATGCGTTGGGGGTTATTTTTCGCTCGCGGCAGAGCTCATATATTCGGTTAACGGTAAATTCTCGAATATTCATTTTATCACCTACTATTATGATTACCATAACAGATGATATATCACTATCGAGCAAAATGTTAGTTAAATATCACTAAAATTTCTTGACTTGCTGTGTGCGCGGTTGTATAATTAGTGATAAATAACTAACATTTTCGCGAATCAGAAAATTAAAACGGCAAAAAGTGGCGAAACGCCACTTGCAAATATAAAACCAAAGGAGCAAAAACCATGGGATTTTTAGACAAAATTAAAGATGCTGCAAAGAATGCTGCAGAACAACTCGAAAAGAAAAATGCAGAAGCCGAGCAGCGCAAGGCGTTAGCGGCATTAAAGTACTATGGATCGGTTTCGGGTCCTGATGTTCCCGAAAAGGCAGAGTATTGCCTCGATTCTGAAAATAAGCGCCTTGTTATTCGTTTTAAAGAAGGCGAAGTGGTTCAATCCTATTCTTTAGTTCGCGAGTTTAGTTATGATGATGTTGTTGATTTTAAACTCGAGGAAGAAAAACAGTCAGATTACGATAGTTTCTCTTCGATGCTCCGCTATTTCATTATTACACTAAACACAGGCGAAAAGTTCAAGATTTGCCATATTGTATCTACCTATGCCGACCAGGATGAGAATGAGTTTAGTGCCCAAAGGCATAAGCGCAATGTGGATGCACTTTTTGATATTCTTTTGAGCTTCATGATTGCGATTGAAGATGCTAAAACCAAGGCTCTTGTTAATGCGCTTTATCAATCTGAGAACCTCCTTCCCGTTTATGATGAGACTGGAGAATTTTCGGCAGAAAATATGAATGCAAATACCGATTCTTTGTTAAACAGATAAGGAGAGAAAACTTATGTGGACTGCAACTAAATCAACCAAATGCTGTGCAACCTGCGTTTATTGGCAGGGTGTTCGCGAGAATAAAGGAAATGCTTTTGTAACCGGTTCCCCTTCTGATAGAGGAAAGTGTGCTGCGGGTGTGTTTAGCCCCGTAACTCAGGGCAAGTGCGCAACCGAGGGCCGCGACTGCTCGAAATACAGAGGTTTCTAATTATGGCAAGAGAGAAAATAACCGATTGGACCGGAAAAATCATCGGTTGGGTCGAGTGGTCGGGCAATAAAAAATGGCTCAGCGATTTCTATGGCAGAAGACTCGGCTATTATGATAAATCGCTCAATAAAACCTTCGATTTCTATGGCAGACAGGTTGGAAATGGCGATATCGTTATGACTCTGCTTCGATAGGAGATAAAAAATGGGATTTGGCAATTTTCTTGTTAAGGCGCTTAATAAAAGTGCCGAATTTATAGAAACAGTTAGCGAAAAGGCCGCCGAGGCAAAGTCCGCTGAGGCAAATCCTGCCGAGAAAAAGGCGGCGGAGGAAAACCTCGAAGAAGAGGAAAAATTCGGCTGCGAAAAGGGCGAATGTTTCTATAACTGCGAAATTTTTTATCATACCTGCAACGATTTGGAATGCCCCAAAATGAAGGCGGCAAAGAAGGTATCGCACGATGGCATAATCGATCCTGTTTTGATTCCCTATATGAAGCGGCTTGCGGTTTTAAACGAACTATATAAAATCGATGAGGATGGCTCTGTGTTTGTTCCCGATATGGCCGATTTTATACATGATTTAATAACCAATCATATGCCGGCCTACGGAGCATATGCCGTTGACCTTGGCATGGATTTCAATTTCCGCGGAATCGCAAAGGAAAGCCCGTTTTTCCAGCTTTTATGGGATATGAAGGATAAGAATATCTGCCTATCCGAGCATAAGATGCAGATGCTTATGTTTGGAGAGGTTTTCGACCATTCGTTTGATTTGTCGCATTCTTTCTATCGCAATCCATCGCTTTATGACAGAACCGATGATGAGTTTGATTATACCGTTAAGATTTTCGAAATCATGCTAACCCCCGAACTTCGCGCAAAATATTATATCGAAACCGATAAAATCGGTGTTGATCAGTTTTTTGATGCCGAGGGCAACATAAAGCCCGCAGGTCTTCATGATGATGAGGGCGAGCAGGGCGATAGCATTTGGTATACCGTTGAGCGCTGGAAAGAATACGCAGTAGAAGACTAAAAGCAAAAAAAGAGAGAGGATTTAATTCCTCTCTCTTTTAATATTTTTAAAGAAGTTTATTACCGCCGAAATGCCGAAGCCGCGATTAACGAAGAGTCCGTTATCGGGCGAAAGCAATCGCGCTATGAGGCAAACAAAGATAAAAACGGGGAGCGCAGAAAATCCGAAAAGCTCCGCGCCGAGCAGTATTCCGCCCAAAAAGCTCTTTGCCGCGCAGGCGAAAAGACCGATAAGTCCGAGCGCCGCCGCAAAAGCGGGGGGAAGCCCCAGCGCACCGCCGAAAACACAGCCAAAGGTTGCGCCGATGCAAAAGGTTGGAACAATCTCGCCGCCGCGGAAGCCTGCCCAAAGGGTTACGGCTGTAAACAGCAGCTTTAAAAGGTAATCATAGGAACCCGCTCTGCCCGTTGTTGCGCGCAGCACCATATCCATTCCCGAGCCGTTATAGCGCATATCGCCAACCATAAGGGTTAGCAATATAATCGCGGCTGCGCCGGCGATGATGCGGATATAAGGATTGCGGATTATGTATGAAGCATATTTATGAACATTTTCGAAAACAAAACAAAGAACCGTTGCGAGCGCACTGATGGCTATCGCCAAAACGAAAATTTTGCCAAACGAATAGGAAACAGCCTCGCCCGAAAAAATTGGGGTTTCCTCGAAATTAACCATAAGATCCGAAACAAAGGTTGCAAGGAACGAGGATAAAAAGCAGGGGATAACGGCGAGGGCAAAAATAGTTGCCGAGGCTTTGAACTCAAGGATGAAAACTGCTGCAGTTAGCGGAGTTCCGAAAAGACCCGCGAAAACCGCGCTCATTCCGCTCATAACAAATACGGCTCTTCTGCGACCCTCAACCCGCAAAAAATCGGCAAGAGCCGAAGCTCCCGCACCGCCGAGCTGAAGCGCCGCCCCTTCGCGACCTGCCGAACCACCGAAAAGATGGGTTAGCGAGGTTGCGGCAAAAATAAGCGGAGCGATTAGCGGGTTTATCTTTTTGCCCGCGCGCAGCGAGGTTATCATTCCGTTTGTTGCGCTCGAATTAGAAAGGGAGGCAACATTATATAGCCAAACGGTTACGATACCGCCGAGCGGCAAAAGGAAAAGCAAAAAGGATGAAGACTCGCGGGCATGGGTAACCGAGGAGAGGATAAAGGAGAAAATTCCGCCTATCAGCCCGCCGAGAGTTCCGATTATAACAGCCGCCAACAAAAGCCTTAAAAAATCGAGAAAAAAGGTTTTATCAAGCTTTAGGTTTTTAAGTTTAGAAAAACGCAAAATAAAACCTCCTTTCGCAAATTGAATTTCATTTTGGTTTATAGCGATATTATAACATAAGTATACAAAAAACGCAATTAATCGGCAAAAAATACATCCGAAGTCGCAAAGAGGTTTACAAGTAAATAAAAACAGCCCCGTTTGGAGCTGTTTTTTATGTTTCGATTAGGGTATAATCGCCGTTTCGGAGGACCGATACAAGGTCCTCGGGTGAATTTATGGGCGACTTTGCAATTATGCCGCCCTTGCCGACGGCGCCTATGCCATGGCAATCCGATCCCGAGGTCTTTTTCTTTTCATAGTGTTCGGCGAGCCGGTGCGCGAGCGAGTTTCGAAAACTCTCGGTTCCGCCGTTATAGCATTCGATTCCAAAAAGATTTTCGGGGTTTTTCATGGTCATTCCATCACGAAAAGGATGCGCCCAAACAACTACCGCATAGTCGGGCAGCAGCGCCATAACCTCCTCGATCGAGGGCTGGCGATTAAGTAGCGGCAGCGAATAAAAATCTTCTTCTCTAAGTCCGAAAACGAGGTAATCATTGATTTCGCCATCGATTCTAACCTCGGCGCCGGGTAATACCGTGAAGCCCTGTTTTTCGCCTGCCTCCCTGGCGGCGCGGTAGCCTTTTAGGTATCTATCTATGATTTCGCGGTGGGGCTTACCCTCGATTTCATCCGAAAACCAGGTATAAAACGAGGAGAAATAATGGTCGGTTATAACCATTCCGCTATAACCCTTTTCTGCATATGCCGAAACGAGCTCTGCTCCGCTAAGGTGCGCGAACAGATCGCATTCTGCGGTGTGTGCGTGCAGTTCGAACCTAAACATTTTATTAAAACCTCCTCGCAAAAATCTATATTTATTATA
>JAZOXC010000049.1:0-5913 GCA_045659535.1 Acutalibacteraceae bacterium | reverse complement strand
TATCAATTGTCTTCCTAAGACCGCTTGGCCTCCGACTTGTTACATCCGCAATACCCCAGAGCAGGTCAACGCTAAGAACTGCGCCGAAGAGGATTAGAAGCGATGCAACGATATAGTAAACTACGTTAAAAGCCTTCGAGGGCTCGCGCTTGCCGATATAGATAAATGCCTTATCAACATAGAAGAGATTGCCAAGGAGGGTTGTGAAGGCGAATAAAAGCATCGAAACGGTGATGAATATGGGACCAAAATCGCCAAGTGTTGCGCGAACTGCAGCTTGAACATAGCCTGCAACAGCGCTCGAATCCGAAACGGTGGGAACGCCCGAAACCATACACATAAAACCGGTAGCGGTACAAACAAGGATAGTATCGATAAATACCGATAAAACCTGAACCAAGCCCTGCTTTGCGGGATGTGCAACCTCGGCCGATGCCGAAGCATTTGGTGCCGAACCAACACCCGCTTCATTACTAAAAAGACCGCGCTTGATTCCAAGCATAACGCAAGAACCGGTAAAACCGCCGAATATCGCCTTAAAATCAAAAGCTTCGGCAAAAATGCGTCTGAATACATAGGGTATCATATCGGCATTTATAAGTGTAACGATAATTGCAATCAAAATATATGCTGCACCCATAACGGGAACCAAAAACGAGGTTGTTTTAATAATTCTCTTGCCGCCGCCGAAAAGACAGAATCCAACCAAAACAGCTACAATTCCGCCGATAATCCAAGGGGTATAGGTCGGATTATAGAAGCTATAGGTCGAGAAGGTTGCCTGAAGGTTAAAGGATGCAAGCATATTAAAGCCAACACCATAGGTGAGTATAAGGAAAATCGAGAAAGCGATGGATAAACCGCGACTGCCGAAAATCGCCTCAATATAATAAGCGGGACCGCCAAAGCTTCCGTCCTTGCCGCGCTTTTTAAAAATTTGGGCGAGTGTACTCTCAACGAATGCCGAAGCAGCACCCAAAAAAGCCATAACCCACATCCAAAACATCGAGCCGAAACCACCAAGGCAAATAGCGGTAGCAACACCGATAATATTGCCTGTTCCAACTCGCGATGCGGTCGAAACCATAAGCGCCTGGAAGGATGAAACACCCTTGCCGTCCTTCGGCTTTTCGGTTACAGCGCGAAACTGTTCTTTAAGAAGTCTGAACTGAGCAAATTTTGTGCGAATGGTGAAATAAATGCCGCCCAAAACCAAGAGGATTATCAAAACATAGGTATAGAGCGCATCATTCATAAAACCGACAATTTTATCTAACATAATAAACCCCTTTATCCTTTAATCATGCTCGGTAATTATATCATTAAAACGCTAAAAGAGCAAGCAATATATCATTGCAATAAATAAACACTTGTGATATACTTTTCATGTAAATATTTAGGGAATTATAAAATGCCTTTTGGGAAGTGATGTATATAAATATCATCAGCATTGTCAGCACTCCGCTGGCATCTCTTCTAAAGTTCTGTCATGGTTTTTTAGGGAACTATGTTTTAACCATTGTTGTTTTTACCCTGCTAACCAAGATAATTCTTCTCCCCGTATCTATATGGGTGCAAAAGAATAGTATTGCAATGGTTAAGATAACCCCGCAAATCAATCGCCTTAAAATTAAATACTATGGCGATAAGGATACCATCGCGGATGAAACCCAACTTCTTTATAAAAAGGAGCATTATCATCCTCTTGTAAGCATTATTCCAATGATGGTGCAGCTTATTTTGCTCATCGGAGTTATCGATGCGGTCAAGTCGCTTATGGGCGATGCCGTTTCCGGGCTTATTGCCGTTCCGGCCGAGGTTGGCGGAATCGCATACCTAATGCCCATCGGTGCGGGAATAGCCGCCTTGATGTTAGGTATCGCGCAGAATAAATTAAACCCTCTCCAGCGCGAGCAAACCAAAACCGAGCAGTGGATGTCGAATGGCTTTTCAATCGCGATTTCGCTGTTTTTAGGCGCTTTTGTATCACTTGGTGTTGGTGTTTATTGGATCGCTTCAAACCTGTTTAGCATCCTTCAGCAGGCGCTTCTCAACGTTATCATAAATCCCAAAAAGCATATCGATTATGAAGAACTTGCCGAGAGCCAAAAAGAACTCGAACAGCTAAACGACCTTTCGGGTGGAATTTCCGCCGAGGATAAAAAGCGCGAGAAAGCCGATTATAAGAGATTTTTCTCGGTTGCCAATAAAAAGATAGTTTTCTATTCCGAAAAAAGCGGATTTTATAAGTATTTCAAGGATGTTATCGAATATCTGCTCCAAAAGTCGAATATTATTATCCATTATGTAACCAACGACCCCAAGGATCAAATCTTCGAAATAGCCAAAGAAAATCCCCGCATCAAGCCCTATTACATAGGCGAAACCAAAAACATAACTCTGATGATGAAAATGGATGCCGACATTGTTGTTATGACCTGTCCCGACATCAATAATTATCATCTGAAGCGCAGTTATGTGCGCAAGGATGTGGAATATATCTATATGTTCCATTATCCGCTCAGCACCCATATGGTTTTGCATACCGGTGCTCTCGATCATTATGATACCATCTTCTGTGTTGGAGAGTTCCAATTCGATGAAATTCGCGCGCAGGAGCGAGTGTATAAATTGCCCGAGAAAAAGCTAATAGCGGCAGGCTACGGTCAGCTTGAACAGCTGCATGAAAAATATACCGCTATGGAACTTTCGCCGCGCCAAAAACCAAAGGTTTTGATTGCGCCCTCTTGGCAGCCCGATAACATTCTCGATAGCTGCCTCGATAGTATGCTGGAGGGACTTCTCGGCAGGGGATATGAGGTTGTTGTTCGTCCTCATCCCGAATATGTTAAACGCTATAAACCTCAAATGGATCGAATCGTTGCAAAATACCGCGATAGAGTTTGCGAGGATTTCAAGTTCGAACTTGATTTCACAAGTAATGATTCGCTTTTTGATAGCGATATCATAATAACCGATTGGTCGGGAACCGCTTATGAATTCTCTTTCGTAACCCTAAAGCCCTCGATTTTTGTCGATACCAAGCCAAAAATCAACAATCCCGATTATGTAAAACTCGGTATTGAGCCGCTCGAATTCAGCCTGCGTGATGAGGTTGGAGTTCGCGTTGCTCCCGCCGATGTAGGCTCTATTTCGGCTAAAATCGATAATCTGCTCGAGGCGGGCGGCGAGTTTTCCGAAAAAATCCTATCCATTCGCGAAAAATATATTGCCAATTTCGGCAAAAGTGGTCGTGTTGGCGGTCGATATATTTTAAATCAACTCAAAGAGCGTCAACAAAAGGAGAAAACAAAATGAAAAAATTATTAAAATATGCTTATTTTGTGCTTTGCTTTATCTTTATGTTTTCATTTACCGCAAGCGCATACATCGACCCCTCGGTTGTAACCTATGGTACCCAAGTAATTGCAGGTGTTGCCGTGGTTGTTGGAACCATTGTGGGTGTTTTCTGGCGCAGAGCCAAGAAAAAGGTTAAGGATAAGCTCGGCATCGATGAAAACGCAAAAAAAGAAGTAGAAGAAGATGTCGTTTTCGATGAAGATGATGATGAATAAATAATAAAAAAGCAGGTGCTTTTGGCACCTGCTTTTATTTTTTTGTATCTATTTAGCTTTCGCCAAATCGCCCCAAACTCTGCCGGTTTTTCTCCAATTTGAGAAATCCTTGGCATCGCCTATGATTTCATATTCAATGAGGCTTTCTTCGGTTTTTCCATCATATGCAACGCGGAAATAGAAATTGCGAACTCTTTTCTCGTTCTCGCCGATTTCAAAGAAGGTTCTGCCGAAATCTGAGTAGTTCGGGTCGCCAAGCGCCCATAAAACGGTCGAATGGAAATCCTCCTGCGAAACAGGTGCATTAGATGTTTTGAGTTCGGCGGCCGAATCAGCACCTGCGGGTTTAACGAGAAGAATGGGGATGGTAGCTTTGGTGGCTTCATCTGCAACAACAACCTCGCCATGGTCGGCCATAACAATAATGGTTGTGTTGTCGTAAACGCCCTTTTCTTTCATTTCCTTTAGGTATTCCGAAACAACATGAACGGTGCCGCGGCGCTGTCTGTGTGCGGTTGTGCTTCCGGAGCGGTTGCCGTTTTCATCAAGAATATGCGGGTAATGTGCTCCGCGCATATGTATAAATTTAAAGCCTTTACCTTGGCGGGTAGTAATGCTGTTTTCTTCCAGCTCATCGAGCAATAGCGCATCATCAATTGTGTAGATGGTTTCCTTGTCCGATAGATTATCGGTCTTTACCGAGCCGTTAGAAATATCATCGGTATAATGCCAAAAAACGCTCTTGGTTATGGTTGGCATATTGCGATAAAGAATATAATTTCCCATAGATTTCAGCATTCCGATAGGATCAACCTTGGAACCCGAGGAATTATAGTTATTTACGAGGGGATAAACATGATTCGAATTTGCGGTTCCCGAAACATAAAGATCTATGCTCGCACCCGTAGCCTTAATTCTCGGCAAGAATTCCGATTGGCTAAAGCAGGTATATGCTGCATTCCACGAGCCTGTTTCGCAATACCATTTGGTTTGCGAGAGGATATAGGGGATAGATGGCATGGTTTGTTTATACATGCTTGTGCAGTTTGTGAACCTTGTGAATCCTGTGAATTCCGAGAGAAGCTCGGGATATTCAGCGAGATCTGCTTCCATAAGCCTGTTGTCGTAGTAATCTAATATAAAAACAACAACATCGCCTTCATTCGAAACATCATATAGGTTATCGCGGGAATAGAAACCTTTGTTTTCGTTTTCTTTGAGGTTGGCAGCGGCAATGGCAGAGAAAAGCGAAACCGCAGTCATAACGATGCAAAGGCATGAAACATAAATAAGAGCCTTAGCCCAAAAATCTTTATGGAAGAAATGAATGATAAACGGAATAAAGAAAAGTATTGCCCAAACCAAAAGGTTTACAAGCGCTGTTCCCGTAAGCATATGCCATTGAACGGCGTTTCCATCCAAAGAGGGGAGAGAACTGTTCATAAAAGATCCCTGCAAATATGAGCAGAGCGCAAACGAGAATACAAAGGTTACGTAGTAGTTAAAAAGTCTGCCGCGAAGCAGCATCGAAAGTCCGATTCCTACCCCTAAAAACAGCAGCGAGAAGAGACCGATTGTCAGCAAAAGCGGACCAAATGTAAAGTCGAAATCGGCAACATTGTTTAGATAAACCTCGAGTGCGGGATATAAAAAAGCCGTAAAAATTGCAAAAAAATGAACCGAAAGAGATATTAAAAACAGAGTTTTCTTTTTTCTTTGGTCTTTGGTTAGAAAATTGAATTTCTTTTTAAAAAGTTCTTTCATAGTATCCTCCATAGATATGGGTTACGATAAAATTATAAATATATAATCATCTAAAGTCAAGCACGAGTAGTTGCGCTGCGGTCTTTGCCCGCTATATCGCCCAAAGATTAAAAATTCTTGTTGACAAAAGCATCTTTTGTGGTATAATATTGCTGTTGCTAACGGGCCATTAGCTCAGTTGGTTAGAGCAACCGGCTCATAACCGGTCGGTCCGGGGTTCGAGTCCCTGATGGCCCACCATTCGGTAGAGCGCATCGCGTTCTACCGAATCATCAACTTGATATAGGGGTATAGCTCAGTTGGTAGAGCAGCGGTCTCCAAAACCGCGTGCCGAGGGTTCAAGTCCTTCTGCCCCTGCCAAAAAGAAACGATCACCAATAGGTGGTCGTTTTCTTTTTAGTTGAGTATAAACGGCTCGAGGCACGCGGAGCGTGTCGAGGGGCGCGGGTCTCCGGTGGAGACCTCTGCGAAGCAGAAGCGCCGACCGAGCCGGCAGGCGAGACCAAGTCCTTCTGCCCCTGCCAGAAACAGGAAACCACCCAATAGGGTGGTTTTTTGTTTGTGCAGAAATGTA
>JAZOXC010000048.1:0-17421 GCA_045659535.1 Acutalibacteraceae bacterium | reverse complement strand
GCTTGCTTGCATGAGCATAAACGGTTCTGTAACCATTGCCATGGTCGATAACTACAAAGTTGCCATAATCGCTGCGATAATGAGCATAAACTACTGTTCCACCCATAGAAGCATATATCTTGGTTCCCTTTGCGCAAGCGATATCAAGACCCTTATGTCCTCTGCCATCACCCATATAGGAGGTTATAACTGTGCGGACATTTTCGAGGGGCCAAATAAACTGCGAATCACCCGAAGCATACTGGGTATTGGTGGTTTTGGAAACGGTTGCGGTTCCAACAACCTCTTTTTGAGCAACGGGCTCGGTTAGGGTTGTGCTTTCGATGATGTTACGGTCGGTTTCAACACCATTTACGCAGGTAACAACAGCGGTTACATCTGCCTGACCGGGCACACCCTTCTTTGTTACCTTAACATAGCCTTTAAGGTAATCATCACTCTCGGTTTGCTCGGTATCGAACGGAATCTCATCAACATAAGATTCGGTTTTAACGGTTAAAACATCGGCAGATGCGATATAATCGTTAAGTTCGCAAAGAGTTGTTACCGAGGAATAAGGAACATATGCCTCAACAACCTCGATGTTGGAAACAAAGCCAACCTTATCTTCGCCACCTGCGGCAAAGGTATCGAGGCGGCTTTTGAGGTTTTTCTCTATTCCCTCAACACCGCTGCAGACAGCGAACATCGGCTCGCCATCTACCATAAGTACCGAAACTTTTGTTATAGAATCTTCATTATTTAATATGTTGGTTGCGATTTCGGGGATCGAATCGATCTTTGAAGAAACGGTTAGCGAAAGCGAAAGCTTGGTTTCGCCGATAACCTCTCCCGCATTTTCGGATTTAACACCCGAAAGAACGGTCTGCTCGATCGCCGAAAGATCCTCGGCGCTGGCAACGTAGCCAACGGTTTGTCCCTCATACACTACCTTGTATGCGAAGCGAACACCGCAGATATTTCCTGCAGCGAAGCCTACCAAAAGCAAGAGCCCGATAGCTACTACTACCTTTACTCTGATGCTTGCCTTGCGAAGGGACAATATTATATTTTTCGAGATATCCTTTACTTGCCCTTTTAGGGTTTTGAGGCTTTCTAAAATAAAAATCAGTCCTTTAAAAAGTTACGAATTTGTAACCTCGTGTTACTCTTATTATACCGAGTTATTACAAAATTGCAACCTTTTGGACTGATTTTCGTTATTTTAACCAAAAGTTATTCAATTTATATATGCTATTTAGTAAAAACACATACTAAAACAGCGACATTTGATTGGAATCGGGCAAATCACCGAAAGCGCCGATATCCGATAGGCTTTGGATAATCGTTTTTGATACTCCCGCGGCGGTTTGGAACTCATCCTTTGAGATATAATCCCCTTCCCTTGCAGCCTCATAGATGGCGATTGCCTGCTTATCGCCAACGCCCGAAAGCGAGCAGAACGGAAGTCGCATTTTGCCATCCTCGAGTTCATATCTGTTGGCATGCGATTTTTTGATATCGATGGGGAGAATCTCGAGTCCGCGACTGAGCATCTCATTTATAATAAGGAGTTTATTATAAACATCGGTTTCCTTTGCCGAGGCTTCCTTGCCCTTGGCTCGAATAGCATTGATACGCTGGCGAACTGCCTCTTTTCCGCGCATAACCGTTTCGACCTCGATATCTTCGGGACGAGCGGTGAAGAACGCGCAATAGAATTCGATTGGCTTATGAACCTTATACCAAGCAAGGCGGAGCGCCGAAATAACATATGCGGCAGCATGGGCCTTCGGGAACATATACTTAATCTTTCCGCAAGACTCGATATACCATTCGGGAACACCATGCTCGCGCATTACATCGGTCATGGCTTTCCATTCCTCGGGCGAAACAACACCCTTGGCAATAAGACCTTTTCGAACGGTTTCGGTAATCTTAAAGGCAAGCCCGCTCTCTACTCCCTGATGGATTAGATAAACCATGATGTTATCACGGGTTCCGATAACCTCGGAAATAGTACAAATCTTTTTATCGATGAGGTCCTTTGCGTTGCCGAGGTAAACATCGGTTCCATGCGACAGACCCGAAATCTGCAAAAGATCGGCAAAGTTTTTCGGGCGGCAGTCGAGCAACATTCCGCGAACAAAATCGGTTCCGAATTCGGGAATACAGAAGGTTCCGTTTTGGGAATAGATTTCATCGGGGGTAACTCCGAGCGCCTCGGTAGAGGTGAATAGCGAATAAACAGCGGGATCACTCATTGATACCGAATTTACGGGGATGCCCGAAAATTCCTCTAAATATTTATATGTAGTAGGAACAACATGTCCAAGCTCGTCGAGCTTTAGAATTGTATCATGGATAGAATGGAAATCAAAATGGGTTGTTATAATATCCGAGTCGGTTTTATCCGCAGGGTGCTGAATAGGACAGAAATCATAGATTTCCTTATCGCGCGGAACAACGATCATACCCGCAGGGTGCTGACCGGTTGTTGCCTTAACTTCGCTATCGCGCAGCAGCCCCGCAAGGCGCTTAAGCTCGGCGCCGCTTAGAACTATATTCTTCTTTTCGGCATAGGCTTTTGCAAAACCGAAGGCGGTTTGTTCGGCTATTGTTGAGATTGTTCCTGCTTTAAAAACATTCTCGCGACCGAAAAGCTGCTCGGTATATTTTTGAACCTCAGACTGGAATTCATCCGAGAAGTTAAGATCGATATCGGGAACCTTATCACCCTTGAATCCAAGGAAGGTTTCGAACGGGATATCATGACCATCGCGGCAGAGCGGAGCTCCGCACTTGGGACAATTCTTTTCGGGCAGATCGAAGCCCGAACCAACCTCGCCCTTTAGGAAGAATTCATTATACTGACACTTGGTACAATAATAATGCGGGGCTAAGGGGTTAACTTCGGAGATACCTGCCATGGTTGCAACGAAGGAGGATCCAACCGATCCACGGCTGCCAACCAAATAGCCATTATCCTCGCTATATTTAACGAGGCGTTGGGCCGACATATACATTATGGAATATCCGTTTCCGATAATACCGTTTAGCTCCTTTTCGAGGCGCTCTTCGACATATTCGGGCAGCGGATCACCATACATGGCGCGGGCGCGCTTGCGACAAATATCGCGAAGCTCATCATCCGAACCTTCGATAACGGGAGGATAGTTTCCATCGGGAACGGGGATAACATCTCCGCTTATCATATCGGCAATTTTTTGCGGATTTTTGATAACAAATTCTTCGGCTCTATCGCCAAAATACGAGAATTCCTCGAGCATTTCTTCGGTTGTATGGAGCCAAAGCGGAGCTTGATGATCGAAATCCTCGAAGCCTTGTCCCGCAAGGAGAACCTTACGGATGATTTCATCCTCTTTGCGGAGGAAATGAACATCGCCTGTTGCAACAACGGGGAGAGAAAGCTTATCGCCTATTTCAACAACCTTGCGGTTGAAATCACGGATAACCTCCTCGCTTGTTACATGGCGGAAGCGGTTAGGCGTTACGGTTCCGTTTCGCTTATCAACATGATCGGGTTCTGCGGAAGCGCGAATCATAAACTCGTTGTTTCCAACCGGCTGAATCTCGAGATAATCATAGAAAGATGCTATCTCGCAAAGTTCGGAATCGGGCGCACCACCGATAATAGCAGTATAAAACTCGCCCGCTTCGCAGGCGCTGCCGATTATGAGACCCTCCCTATGCGCCTTTAGCTTACTCTTTAGGGTGCAGGGTCGGCCATAGAAATCATTTAGGTGGGCTTCGGATACGAGCTTATATAGGTTTTTAAGACCGGTGAAATCCTTAACCAGCATAATGATATGGCGGCGGAGTTTACCAATCTCTTTAGCATTCATTTTGGAGATATCGTTTTTCTCATCATCTACCAAATATCCCTCAACACCATATATAACCTTAAAATCCTTGCCCGCTTTGCGAAGCTTTTTGACCGCACCTGCGGCAGCAGGATATGCCTGCACTACGCCATGGTCGGTTATTGCAACGGCGGTATGACCGAGTTTTGCGGCATGCTTTATGATATCGCCTGCCGAGGAAACCGCATCCTTTGCCGACATATTGGTATGACAATGGAGTTCGATTCGCTTATGCTCGGCTTCATCCTTTTCGAAATATTCTTCGAGTGATGCGAGCGAAGAAACCTTTACAACAAAGGATTCCATCCAGCGATCGTATTCATAGGTTCCGTTTATAAGCAAGGTTGCGCCGTTTTCGAGTTTCTTTATCTCGCCTTTGCGCTTTTCATCAATAAACAGGGATGCATCGAGCGAATTGGTATTATCGCTGAAGCAGAATTTTATGCTGAGCATAGGACCGCGCTTGGTATTAACAACGCGGGAATCAAGCTCGAATACCCTACCCCAACCCGAGAATTTCGCATTGGCTTCGGGGTTATCAAGCGGGATATATTCCGAAAGCGGTTTTATATTGCGGTCGAGGGTTCGACCATAGAAAAGCTCAGCACTCTCCAAATACACCGGCAATCCGCTTGCGGGTTTTCCGCTATAAACCTTTTTGGGCTTTTCGGAGGCAGGAGCGGGAGCTGCGGCAGGTTTTGCTGCGGGTTGCGGCGCGGGAGCGGGAATCGGCTCTTTTGGGGTTTCGGGGGCAGATAAAGCCTCCTCGCCCGAGATTGATACCGATACATCGCACGAGAACAATTCCTTTATTAGGGCCTTTAGATGGGTATCGAAACGGAGGTCTAAAACATTCGAAAGACCGCCCCATTTTAGAACTATTTTGATTTCATCGCCCGAAATTGAATAATCGGCCGAGTTGAAATAGCCGTTATATGCTGCATTTCTGCATTTAATGCGGGCGCAAACATCCACTAAGGTTTCGCCATTTAGCGCCTCTTTTGGGAAAGAAACCGCGAATTTTAGGGCATCAAGCGAAAGAGCAGCCTTGATTTCGCGCTCGATTTGATTCTGTTTTTCAAAAGATATGTAATCCTCAAAGGCGACCGAGAGCGACAAAGCGCGCTTCTCAAGCGAAAGATCACATTCGCCGATATCACCTATCGGCAGCGAGTTTTTTAATTCACTCGACAGATAGTCGCCAAATATACCGAGAAAGCTTTTACTGGGCATATCTTTTTCCTTTCTTTATACTTAACCGAATGGATTTTACCACTCGCCGTATTCTTTCTTTATTTCGTTCATAAGTTCCGAAAATAGGCTTTCTTGCGGAACCTTGCGGATTATCTCACCCTTTTTAAAGATGAGTCCGCAACCATCTCCGCCCGCTATACCGATATCGGCTTCACGAGCCTCGCCGGGACCGTTTACAGCGCAGCCCATTATGGCTACGGTTATATTCTTTTTAAAGCCACGGAGGGCATTTTCGGCCTCATTAGCGAGACCTATTAAATCCACCTTGGTTCTGCCGCAGGTTGGGCAAGAAACGATTCTTGCGCCCTCTGTGCGTATTCCGGTTGCCGAAAGGATATCCTTTGCGGCTGCTATTTCCTTTACGGGGTCATCGGTTAGGGAAACGCGGATGGTATCGCCTATTCCGCGAAGTAAAAGCCCACCTATTCCCGCTGCCGAACGAACAAGACCCATATGGGCAGTTCCCGCCTCGGTTACGCCCAAATGGAGCGGATAAGGAACCGATTCGGCCGCTAAAACATAGGTATCATACATGGTTTGGGTATCAGAAGATTTAAGCGACAAAACAATATCGCTGAAATCAAATTTTTCGAGAAGAGAGATATGATATTTTCCGCTCTCAACAAGTGCTTCAGGGGTTGGACCGCCATATTTTGCGAGAATGTTTTTCTCAACAGAGCCCGAGTTTACGCCGATACGGATGGGAACTCCCGCAGCTCTGCAGGCGTTTGCAACCAGCTTTACATTCTCATCGTTTCCGATGTTACCGGGGTTTATGCGAACCTTATCAACTCCTGCGGCAACCGATTCGAGCGCCAAGCGATAATCGAAATGGATATCGGCAACAATCGGGACCGAAACAGCTTCCTTGAGCATGGGGATGAGTTTTACGGTTTCCATATCGGGAACCGAAACGCGAATTATCTCGCAGCCTGCGGCTTCGAGCGCCTTTGCCTGCGCGATATTGCCCGCAAAATCATGGGCGGGAACATTTAGCATTGACTGGATAAGAACATCCGCGCCGCCGCCTAAAAGATATTTACCCACCTTTACCTGACGGGTTGTTTTTCTATCATACATAAATTACACCACCAAAGCCCAAATATCTTTTGCTGTTATGAGAAGCATAAATCCAATGAGCAGAGCGAATCCCGCGGCATGAACCCACGATTCATACTTTTCGGGAACTTTTCTTCTGAATATCAGTTCGATTAGGATAAACAAGAGCCTACCGCCATCGAGCGCGGGAAGCGGAAGAAGATTGAATATGCCGAGGTTTATGGTTATGAGCGCCATCATAGGCCATAGGTTTGAGAAGTTTTGGCGGGCAGCTGCGCCTATGGTTTCGGTTACACCAACGGGACCCGAAACCTGCGAAATACCATATTTTCCGCTCACCAAATCAACAAGCGAGAACCAAACGATTCGACCATAAGACATACCAACCTTAAAGGTTTGGCTAATGGTTGAGCCAAAGGTTTTCTCGCGAGCTTCAACAAAGAAATCAACCGAAATAACATTGATTCCCTCGATTTCCTCGGTTTTGAATTCAACATTCGAAAGATGCTTTTTCTCGCCGTTGCGGATAACGGTTAGGTCGAGCTCGCCATCATCCACACCTGTGAACATATAGCTAAGATCGACGGTTGAAAAAACGGTTCTGCCATCTACCGCTACTATCTTATCGCCCTCCATAAGTCCGCTCTCGGAGCTTACGGCACCTTCGGCAAACGCACCAACTGTTGTAGTTGTGAAACGGTCCTGCGGGAGAAGGGTTCCGAGAACGATGATAAGGCCGAGCAAAATATTAAATACTGCGCCCGCAATGATTATAATTCCGCGGCGCCATGCGGCTTTATTACAAAAAGCGCGATTATCCTCACTTGCTTCATCCTCGCCTTCCATAGCGCAATAGCCGCCAAACGGTATTAAGTTTATTTTATATTCTGTTTCGCCCCAGCGCCAACGAGCAAGTCGCGGACCAAAGCCGATTGCAAACTCATTAACACGAACTCCGACCGCTTTTGCGGCGATGAAATGACCGAATTCATGGATAAGAATGAGCACCAAAAACATTAAAACCGCTACAAGATAGGGCCAAACGGATGAAAGAAAGGAAAGGATAAGATCACCTACTAATAGTTATTCATAACGATTTCGCGCGCCGCTTTATCGGCTGCGAAAACATCCTCGAGGGTATAGGAAGTTACATGCGGTTGAGCCTCGTATGCCAGGCGAACAAGTCGCGGAATATCGAGGAAACCGATTTTTTTATCGAGGAAGAGAGCAACGGCGGCCTCGTTTGCGCCGTTGATTGCTGCCGCTTTAAGACCTCCCTCGCGGGATGCGGCAATGCAAAGGGCGAGACACTCAAAGGTCTCTAAATCGGGTTTTGCAAAGGTTAGCGTTCCGATATCGCTGAGCGAAAGCCTATCGCAGGGACAGGGATAGCGCTCGGGATAGGTTATTGCATACTGAATCGGCAAACACATACTCGGAGTTCCGAGTTGGGCGATAACTCCGCCATCGCGAAGCTCAACTGCCGAATGAATAATACTCTGACGGTGAACGAGCACCTCGATATCATCGGCCGAAACCGAGAAAAGATGGGCGGCTTCGATAACCTCGAGACCCTTGTTCATAAGGGTTGCGCTATCGATAGTTATTTTTCTGCCCATGCTCCAGTTGGGGTGTTTTAGGGCATCCTCTACCCTAACCTTTTCGAGTTCCTCACGGGTTTTGCCAAAAAAGGGTCCACCCGATGCGGTTAGAAGGATTTTTTCGAGCGCGCCTGCGGGAACACCCTGCAAGCATTGGAAAATTGCCGAATGCTCGCTATCGACCGGCAGAATGGATACACCTTTTTCGGCGGCGGTTTTCATAACAAGTTCGCCCGCGGTTACGAGCGATTCCTTATTTGCGAGGGCTAAGGTTTTGCCCGCGCCTATAATTGCCATGGTAGAGCGAAGACCCGCTATGCCAACAATGGCATTAAGCACTATATCAGCACTTTCTTCGGTTGCGGCGGCAAGGATTCCCTCCTCGCCCGCTAAAACCGAGATATTGGTATCGGATAGGCGGGTTTTTAGTTCGTTTGCGGCCGCAATATCGAAAACGGCAACAATTTTTGGGCTAAACTCCCTTGCCTGCTCTTCAAGCAGGTCAATATTGCTGCCGGCAGCGATTGCCGAAACGCGCATATTTCCCTCGCGGGCAACCGAGAGGGCTTGGGTTCCAATAGAGCCTGTTGAACCTAAAACAGAGATAGTTTTCATTTTAATCTATCCTTATATCAGTATAGTTGGGAAAAAGCGAAGCAATGAATAAAAAACGGGTGCGATGAGCAAAACGCTATCGAAACGGTCGAGAACACCGCCATGACCCGGCATTAGATTGCCATAGTCCTTTATTCCTGCATGGCGCTTGATATAGGAGGCGCTGATATCGCCAACCATTCCCATTATGGAGAAGATGGGTGTGCAGAGGGTTAGAGTCCAAATGGTTGGGTCGGTTATGGCAATATCGTTTATAAGGCAGGCGCAGAAAACCGCAACCATACAGCCAAAGATACCGCCAACAGCACCTTCGATGGTTTTCTTGGGGCTGAGCGCAGGGCAAAGCTTATGCTTGCCGAGGAAAACTCCTGTGAAATAAGCGAAGGTATCGCTTGCCCAAGCAAAGATAAAGATAAGGATAAATGCGAACATTCCATAGCCTTCGAGCAAACGAACAACGGTTGCGAACGAGAAGGAAATGAAAAGAGTATAGGCCTGCGCTGCAGCAAGCTCGGCAGGCGAGGTTTTATCATGGATAAAGAGAGATAGGGTTAAAAGTGCTGCGAGGAAAACGAAATAGGCAAGCAGCGCTTTTTCGCCATAATCGCCCGAAAAGAGAACAACGGCACCTGCACCAAAAAGCGCAGACATAACCGAAATTATCTTGTTTTTAACGATTTTGGTATTATTGAGAATTTCCCAAATACCTATAGCCGCAAGCAGCGAGATAGCGGCGGTTAATATCCAAGGGTAGTATTTATCGAGGGCGATGGGGGTGCGTAAAACAAGTATTCCCGCAAAAAGCACAATTCCTACAACACCCGAAATAATTCTTGTTTTCATACTCTTAAAACTCCTTTCGGCTTTAAACGCCGCCGAAACGACGATTGCGCTCGCTGAAGCTATCAAGTGCTTCCTCTAAATGGCGGGGGCGGAATTCGGGCCAGAGAACATCTGAAAACCAAAATTCTGCATAAGCCGACTGCCAAATAAGATAGTTTGATAGGCGGTATTCTCCGCTCGGTCTTATGATAAAATCGGGGTCGGGCTGACCGGCGGTATAGAGGTTACTCGAGATGAGCTCATCGGTAATCTCATCGGCGGGAATGCCCGATTCGACAATTTTCTTAACCGCGGTAACGATTTCATCGCGTCCGCCATAGTTTACCGCGATATTAAGATGCATTCCGGTAAAATCCTTGGAATCCTCCTCGGCTTTTGCCATAAGCTCTTTGATATCCTCGGGCAGGCGATCGCGACCGCCTATAAACTGAAGTTTGATATTTTCGTGTTTGAATTGGTCGGTATCCTTTAGATACTGGCGCAATATACCCATAATGTTATCGACCTCTTCTTGAGGGCGCTTCCAATTCTCGGTAGAGAAAGCATAAACGGTCATATACTTGATACCGATTTTATTGGCATATCGAGCTATATCTTTAAAGGTTTTGGAACCTGCGGCATGACCCGCGGTTCGAGGAAGGTGGCGTTTTTTTGCCCAGCGGCCGTTTCCATCCATGATGATGGCAACATGCTGCGGCAAAATGCGCTCCTTCTCTACTTTTTTGAAAAGCGACATATACTCCCACTCCCAAAAACCCACCGGACGAAATACATCCGATGGGACTTTTGTTATATCTCTAATATTTCTTTTTCCTTCTTATCGGCGGCAACATCGATGTTCTTGCAGAACTTATCGGTAAGTTCTTGCATCTCCTTCTCGCCTGCGGCCTGATCATCCTCGGTTATTTCGTTTGCCTTGCGCATAGCCTTGATCTTTTCAATACCATCGCGGCGAATGGAGCGAATAGCAACCTTGCCATCCTCGGCCATCTTACGAACCTCTTTTGCGAGCTCGCGGCGGCGTTCCTCGGTTAGCGGCGGGAAAACAAGACGGATAACGCGACCATCGTTATTGGGGTTGATGCCGATATCGGAGGCATTGATTGCCTTTTCGATTTCCTTTAAGGTAGAAGCATCATAGGGCTGAATCTGAAGAAGGCGGGGCTCGGGAACCGAGATGGATGCCATCTGGTTAAGGGGTGTCGGGCAGCCATAATATTCAACCTGAATACGGTCTAAAATCGAGGGGTTTGCTCTTCCTGCACGAACGGTAGCGAAGTTGCCATCGAGTGCTACAAGAGTTTTTTCCATTTTTTCTTCACAAGTGAGTAAAATAGTATCCATTAGTTTTTCCTCCTATATTTTAAGAAACTATAGTTCCGTTATGTTCGCCCTGCATGGCGCGAACGATATTTTTGGGGTCGTTAAGGTTAAACACTAAAATCGGGATGTTATTATCCATGCAAAGGGATGCTGCTGTGCTATCCATAACATGGAGGCCATCCTTTAAAACATCGATGAACTTGAGTGTATCATATTTCTTTGCATCGGGGTTTTTCTTGGGGTCGCTATCATAAACACCATCAACATTGGTTGCCTTGAAGATGATATCGGCGCCAATCTCGGCAGCGCGGAGGGCTGCAGCAGTATCGGTTGAGAAGAAGGGGCTACCGGTTCCGCAACCGAAGATAACAACATTTCCATCCTCTAAATACTGAACAGCATCACGCTTGGTGAAGGGTTCGGCTATTTGGCGCATCTCGATAGCGGTTAGCACCTTTGCAGAGCAGCCTAACTGCTCGAGCTCATCACAAAGAGCCAAGGAATTGATGGTTGTTGCGAGCATTCCCATATGGTCGGCACGGGTTCTGTCCATATTGCCGCTCGAGCGACCACGCCAGAAGTTTCCGCCGCCGATAACGATGGCAACCTCTACTCCCATATCGGCGCACTCCTTAACGCATTTGCAGACCGAGTTAACAACCGAGAAATCAAATCCCATCTTGTTATCTCCTGCTAAAACCTCACCGCTAAGCTTTAAAAGTACACGCTTATAAATCGGTTTCACATTAACACACCCTTAATTAAATTTTATATATATTTATATTACTATATGCGCCATATAAAGTCAATTAAAAAAGATGATAAAAACAAAACCGCCATCGCTTTTTTAAAAACGATAGCGGTTTATATTATTGCTTGCGATATTTTTCTGCCTGCAAATTAAACATATAGGCATATTTGCCGTTTTTGGCTATAAGCTCATCATGGGTTCCCTCTTCAATCAGTTTGCCCTGCTCGAACATATAAATTCGGTCGGCATGTCGGGTTGTTGATAAACGATGGGAAATGAAAATAACCGTTTTATCCTTGGCATATTCGGTTATCGAACGATTAAGCTCATATTCGGCATCGGGGTCGAGTGCGCTCGAGGGTTCGTCGAGAATTATAAGGTCGGAATCCTTATAAAACGCTCGGGCTATCGCAACCTTTTGCTGCTCGCCACCCGAAAGAACGGTTCCGTCATCAAAAAATTCACGTGTTAACTGAGTATCAATGCCGGCGGCAAGTTTTTCAAGTTTGCCATCGAACGTGCTGTCGGATAACGATTTTAAAACCTTTGCCTTATCCTCTTCCCCGCATTCTCCTCCGGCAACGTTTTCGGCTATGGTTGCGGCAAAAATGCGGTAATCCTGGAAAACGGCGGCGATGTTATCGCGGATGCCCTCGATTTCATAATCTTTCAGGTTTTTACCGTTATAGAGAATTTCGCCTTCGGTTGGGTCGTAGAGTCGGGAAATGAGCTTGGTTAGGGTTGTTTTGCCGGCTCCGTTATAACCCACTATTGCGATTTTCTCGCCCTTCTTTATTGATAAGTTAACCCCTGAAAGGGCATTCTTATCACCATCGTTATAGGCGAAACTTACATTTTTGATTTCGAGCGAGCAAAACGCGTCGACCTTTTGGGTTCCGGTTATAATATTCGGCTTGCACTCGGTGAATTTGCGCGCTTTTTCGATAAATATTGCATGTTCATGAAGAAGTTGCAACACCGCAACAAGGTCGCGCATAGTCCATGCAAGACGCCAGATAGCACCCATCGCAACCGAAAACGCTCCAAGCGAAGTTTGACCTGTGCAGACTTTATATAAAACGAAGATGAAAATTCCCGTTTCGCCAAAAAGCATAACAGTATGTGTGAGAACTGCTAAAATTGAGCGTTTTACCTTATATTTATCAACGACCTTATTCTTCTCGTCAACCGTTTTCCCATACTCGTTATAAAGATTTTCGCTTATATGGGTTGCACGAAGTTCTTTGGCATAATCAGGAAGCATAAATACTCGGCGAATATAACTTTCTTTGCGCCAAAGCGGATTGCAGGCATCGAAATATTCAAAGTTCACCTTATTATACTTGGTTGAGATGAATGCTCTGAAGGCTGCAAAAACCAAAATTATGACCGCCATAAGCGGGTCAACGCTATAAAGAATTCCTGCAATTGCAACCATCGAAACCAGGCGGAATACGAGCGTTCCCAAATCTTTCATAAGACCGGCGGCATGCTCAAAGGCCTTATCCATCGACCATATGAAATCATTATAAAACTGCGGGTCATCATACCGCGCAAGGTCGAGTGAAACGGCATGCGTGAACATATCGCAGTGCAGTTCGATATGCAGTCGTTCCTGCGCGACGGTCCAATAAACCTGCCAGAACCAATGGTTAAATAAATAAAACAGCAATCTATACGCGGTATAGATTATGATAAGTCGAAGTGATTGAGAAAACGGAACCGAACGCCCGATAAAATCATAAAGCGCTTTTACATAGAGCATCTCGACAGCGCCGTTTATACCTCGAACAATTCCCTCCAGGATGACCATAAAAATTAGTCCCGGGGAATATTTTCTGATGCGGCAAAGCATCCAAAAATTGTTTTTGAAGCTGCGCCCACGCGAAATTTTCGGTGCGTTTTTATCGTGCATCATCATATGTCTCGGAGGTCTTCCATGCATCATCATGCTTCCACCTCCGCATAATTCTCTGCCTGACGGCGGAACATTTCGGCATAGCGGCCGTTCTTTTCCATGAGCTCTTGATGGTTTCCAACCTCAAGCACCTCACCGTTTTCGATGAGGTAAATTCGGTCGGCCATAACGGCAGATGAAAGTCTATGCGATATGAAAATCATACCGCAGCCTTCGCAAGCGGCATCCATTCGCTTATACATTTCGTATTCGGCTATTGGGTCGAGCGCGCTCGAGGGTTCATCAAGGATAACAAAACGGTTTTCCTTGGAATAAACATGAGAAATGGCGATTTTCTGCTGTTGTCCGCCCGATAAAAGAACTCCATCATCATCGAACTCTCGGGTTAGAATGGTTTGGTCCCCATTAGAGAAGGTCGCAATTTTTTCGGATATTCCGCTCTCGAAAAGGGCTTTTTTTACGCGTTCTTCATCACCGTCAACCAACGGACGCATAACGACATTTTCGCGAATCGACAAAGCGAAAATATGATAATCCTGCATGACACACGAGAAAGAATCTCGGTATTCCGAAAGATTTAATTCCTTAATATCGGTGCCGTCATAGGTTATTTTTCCTTCTGCATCATAAAAACGAAGCAGAAGCTTTGTTAGGGTTGTTTTGCCGGCTCCATTATGACCTACGATGGCTATTTTCTCATTTGCACCGATGCGCATATTAATATTTTTGAGGGTATAATCCTTGGCTCCGCTATATTTAAAGGACACGTTATGAAGAACCAAATCTCCTCTGCCTGTAACTGCTTTTTCGCCGCTTACAATTGCATTTTCATAATCCAAAAATTCACGGAGATTTTCGATATAAAGGGCATTTTCTTGGAATTTTAGCAGTATATTTGCCGAATCGGCGAGGGTATATGCAACCTGACCGACCGAATCGATAACTACGATACAGTCGCCATATTTCATTACCCTTTTAACAGCGGTTTTATAGATTGCATAGATAAACGCGGTGGCACACGAAAACAGTTCGCGTGATACACCGTTTATATAGTTTAGCAAGGCTATTTTTTTGCCGTATTTTTTAAGGATTCCCATATTCTCATCGCCTGCCTCGCGATAACGCTTTATAAGCAAATCGGGCATACGGCTAAGGCGCATTTCCTTTGCATAATCGGCAAGATAAAATGCTCGCTGAGAATAACCGCGGCGTCGGTTTACCTCTTTAGTTTCCATTGTTCTCTTATAGCCGAGCTCGTTTGCTCGGGCGGTTAGGCTTGTTAGGAACAGAGGCGCTATTATAAAGAGTAAAAGCCATGGATCGATTGCGATTAAAAGGCCGAGGTTTGCCGAAAATGTTATGAGTCGCCATGCAGTTTGACAAAGGGTATCAAGCACTGCATTTATGCGGGTTTGACATTCGTCAACCGCTTTTTGAAGGGTATTGTAATAAAGCGGATTTTCATAGCACTCGAGTTCAACCGAAGCGGCTTTTTTATAAACCGTTTCATGAAAATACCGGCTTGCTATATTGGTCTTTTTTTGGATGATGCTATTGTTAACAATTTGACTGATTGTTTCGATAAGAACGTTAGCTATCAGCATTAAAATTGCAAACATAGCTATATCGCGAAAGGTTTTTCCATCTTCGATGCCGTTGATGGTATAGCGAAGCAGATAAGCGCCCGAAAGGAAGTTTGTGATAGCGCTTATCGATATAAGACCAATTCGCAAAAGGAGAAGCCCCGGAGCCGATTTTCTTATCATTTTTAGGACAAAAAGGTTATCCGAAGCTATGCGGCGAAGCGGCAGTTTTAGGCGCTTTTCGCGCTTTTTTCGCATCAAAATCCCCCCCTATTTTAGCAAAAAAGGATACGTTTTTGCCGCATCCTTTCCTTCCAAAAAATTCTTAATTTTTTGTCATTATACTCCCTTAATTTCCGATTGTCAATACGCTTTTTTAAAAAATCAAACCCCTCAAAAAATGAGGGGTTTTGGGAGTTTAGAAATCAAAATATGCGCGGCTCCAGGCGCGTTTTCCTGCCGCATCTTCAACTACTATTCTTAAATAATTATGCGGAAAATCGAGCGAAATTTTTGCCTCGGTTAATCCCTCGCCATCAACTATTCCATGAGAGCGGTTATCGGTTAAAACCGCTATTCTGGAGGCTTTGGAGGTCTTGATATAAAGGGTATTATCCTCGATATAGGCCTCCTTGATTTCGGGTCCGCGAGAGGCATAGAAATCGCCGTTTTCGAGCGCTTTTATAACATTATCATAGGATAACGAGGGCAGGCTTATCATAGTAAATCCGCCGAAATGATGGGTTTCATTATGGTTATCATCATTGGCCGAAACGCCGCATTTTCCGTCTTCGCGACAGAAAAGCTCATATTCATATTCGCCATCGCCGCAAAGCAAATCGAGCTCGGAGGCATGGTTATAAACCTCGAAGGAGAAAATATTGAGTCCTATAAAATCTTCCTTTGTTTGCATCGACCAACGCGGATGGTTATACTGACAAATGTATCCCATCTCCCCTGCTGCAGCGATAAGCTTGTTGGCATTTGCAATGCCATACATATCTTTGGTATGCTCGGGGAAATTCGACTGATTTATATCCTTTGCGATAAAATTAAGGTGGTATGTATGGATTGTGTACCACGGGAAAATCTTATCGGAACGGTCGTTTAGGCTATATTCACCTGCGGTTAAGGGAATAAATTTTTCATCCAAAAGGTCTGGATGCGGAACCACCTTTTCATGGTCGGAAAAAGCAACAATGCTATAGCCTTTTTCCATATAAAGGCGCTTGATCTCACATGGTGAAAATGCGCCATCCGATTCGGTTGTATGGCAATGAAGATTGGCTTTATAAAAGCGGTTTTCGGGGCTAAACAGGTATTTTTTCATATAGCTTAATCCTCATAATATGCGCGGGTCCAGGCTTTTCTGCCATGGATATCCTCGATTATAACACGAAGATATTTATGCGGGAAATCAACCTTTAAGTCGGCCTCGGTTATGCCATCGATTTGACCTTTGCTGAGCTTACAAGCATGGTCGCGGGTATCGGAGAAAACACCAACCTTATAAACAGGAGAGCAATCGATATGGAGGATGCCATCCTCGATATAAAGCTCGTTTATAATCGGTCCCTGAGAGGCATAGCAATCCCCGTTTTCATACGCCTTTATAATGGCATCATATTCGAGAGCGGGAGCGCTTATCATAGTAAATCCGCCGCCAATTTCGATAGGGCGATGGTTATCATCACCTGCGGTTATACCGATTCTACCACCATTTCGAGAGAAAAGCTCGTATTCATAATCGGCCTCGCCATCGGCTGATTCGCCGATTTCGGCGCCATGGTTATATATTTCCATAGAGGTTAAACCCTCGAGACCTAAAAAGTCTTTGGGCTGCTGAAAAGACCAATGCGGATGGTTATACTGCGCTAAAAAACCTGCCTCTGCGGCATCGCGGATAACCTTATTAATTCCTTCAACCGAGTGAACACGAACGAAGGGTATAAACTCGCTTCTGTTCTTATCCTTGGAATAGAAATTAAGGTGATAGGTTCTTGTATATGGCCA
Source organism: Acutalibacteraceae bacterium (assembly GCA_045659535.1). Lineage (GTDB taxonomy): Bacteria > Bacillota > Clostridia > Oscillospirales > Acutalibacteraceae > SIG589. The sequence continues at coordinate 598 of JAZOXC010000048.1, read as the reverse complement.
TTCAACATCGGGCTCATTACAATCGAACTCGCTTGCGGTTATCGGGAGGAAGTTTTCATCCTCGAGTTCGGGATGCGGAACTACAACACGGTGGTCGGTGAAGGCCACTACCTGATATCCGAGTTCAACGAATGCGGCTTTGACCTCTGCGGGGGTCATTTTGCCATCCGATAGATTGGTATGGCAATGCATATTGGCTTTATAGAAATTGTTTTCGGGATTGAATAAATACTTTCGCATCGCTATACCTCCTTATACATCATAATAAATACGGGTCCAGGCACGTTTTCTATAAGAATCGACCAAAATAACGCGGAAATAACTATGCTTGAAATGAAGCGGGAAAGAAATTTCGGTGAACGAATCCTCGCCGTTCGGATCAACAATTTGACCGCCCGAACGAACATCGTTTATAACATAGGCGCGGCAAACGGGTGAGCATTTTATATGCAAAACATTATCCTCTATATACATTTCATGGATGATAGGACCGGTAGAGGCATAGCAATCGCCGCGCTCGAGCGCACCTATAACATCATCATAATCGAGGGAGGGAGAATTTATCATTGTGAAGCCCTTGAAGCGACCAACGGTTCCA
>JAZOXC010000047.1:0-13018 GCA_045659535.1 Acutalibacteraceae bacterium | reverse complement strand
TTGGCCTCCGACTTAGGCTATGGCGGCGGGGCTGCCGTGCATTGCTTCACGCATTCGCGGAAATACCGATTTAATTGAGGAGCCTTCGCTCCTTTTCTCCCCCGAGGATGAGGAAGGATTTGCAGGAGCTATCAGCTCCTTGCTCGAAAGCGGCGAGAAGCGAACCGCAGCCGGCGAACGCAACAAAGAAAAAGTTAAAGAATTCTCGGTTTCGGCCGTTGAAAAAGAACTGATAGAAATTTACAGTGAGGTGTTATAGGTGAAAAGCGCAAAGGTTAGCATTATTGTTCCTTTTTATAATTGCGAAAATTATATCGACAAGTGCATAGAAAGCCTTTTAGCGCAAACCTATGAGAATACCGAAATCATCTGCATAGATGACCAAAGCCCCGACCGCTGCGGCGAGATTCTCGACCGCTATGCCGCCGCCGATAACCGCATAACCGTTATCCACCAAGAAAACATGGGGCTTTCGGGCGCTCGAAACAGCGGCATGAAAAAAGCAACGGGCGAATATGTTATGTTTGTTGATGGTGATGATTGGCTCGAGGGCGCAACCATCGAAGAAATGCTGAAAACCATAACCGAAACCAATGCCGATTCGGTTATGTGTTGCTATACAAAGGAGTTTTCGGACCACTCGGCCGAAAGTCATATTTTCGAGGGCGACCGCTTTTTCTGCGGCGAGGAATTCGAAGAGAATTTCTATAAACCGCTGTTCGGTCTGCGCGGCGAGGCTTTATCCCACCCGCAGAATACCGACCTTTTGGTTTCGGCTTGTATGCAGCTCTTTAGAAGAGAGCTTTGCGCCGATATAGAATTTGTAGATACCAAGAAAATCGGAACCGAAGACCTTTTATACCAAATCGAGGTTTATAAAAATGCCCGCTCGGTTGCCTATATCGATAAAGCGTTTTACCACTACCGCAAGGATAACGAAACCTCGCTTACAACACTTTATAAACCCGAGCTCTATGCCCGCTGGCAAACCCTTTATGATATTCTTGAGGAAAAAATCGCAGCATGGGGTTTAGGCAGCGACTATAACGAAGCCCTATCGGCCCGCATTGCGTTTAGCATGATAGGAATCGGACTTAACGAAACCAAGGCGCCGAAAAACATTTTCCGCAAGGCTTCATTCCTAAAAAAGATACTTAAAACCCCGCGCTATAAAACGGCCATGAAAAATCTGCCGATGAAATATTTTCCGATTCATTGGAAGGTTTTCTTCCGCCTTTCCAAATGGCGAATGACCTTTATGCTGATGCTCATGCTCAGCATTATAGAATTTTTAAGAAAGAGGGTATAGCAGATGGAAATGCATGAAATAAGAGAGTGCCAAATGCTTCAGCTCGAGGCGCTAAAATACATCGATAAACTCTGCCGCGAAAACAGTCTTACCTACTATGCCCATACCGGAACCCTGCTCGGTGCCGCAAGACATGGCGGCTATATCCCTTGGGATATGGATACCGATATCATAATGCCCGCAGAGGACTGCAAAAAGCTCCTTTCCATTATCAAAAACGAGGGCAACCCGCTATATGAGGTCAAGGAAGCAGGCCCCGAAACCTTAGGTTCCGACCGCCTTATTGCAAAAACCGCGCGTTGCTATGGCTCAAGTGTTTCAACCGAGCTTGGCAAATTTTTGCATATCGATATCTACTCCCTAACTTTTGCAAAAAAACGCATCAAAAAGCTTGATGGCTTCTATAATTTCAAGGCTCGACTTTTTGGTCGCTTTATTTCCTACCGAAACGGTCGCCGCGATATTGCGCGCCTTAGCAACAAAATCCTTATCTTTATGATGAAGATTTTTTATGGTCGCTATTCGAACGCGCAGCTGCGAAACAAAATTGTTCGCCGCGCGGTATCGGATGAGAAAACCGCCGAGATGACTGTTCCCAATTCCTTTTATGGCTATGCCAAGGAAACCTATCCCGAAAAATTCTTCGAGGGCAAGGTTATGCTTCCCTTTGAGGATATGGAAATCCCCGCACCCGCAGACTTTGATGGTGTTTTAAAAACCCTTTATGGCGATTGGAGGCAGCTCCCGCCCGAGGATAAGCGCTACCCAAGCTACCTTTCCGAACTCGTTTTCGAGGTTATCGATACAAATCAACCGGAGGCTTAGAATGAATCCATTAGTTTCAATAATCATCCCCGTTTATAACGGAGCAAATTATGTTGCCGAGGCTATTGATTCCGCCCTCGCACAAACCTATAAGAACATTGAAATCATAGTAATCAACGATGGCTCGCCCGATAACGGTGAGACCGAAAAGGTTGTTTTATCCTATGGCGACAAGGTTCGCTATATCGCAAAAGAGAACGGCGGTGTTTCCTCGGCGCTTAACCGCGGAATCGCCGAAATGAAGGGCGAATATTTCTCTTGGCTTTCGCATGATGATATTTACCTGCCCGAAAAGATCGAAAAGCAGGTTTCGCTTATCGAAAACGAAAAGGATATCATCCTTTGCTCGGGCTCTCTTATGCATGCCGATGGTTCGCCCATGCCCCACAGAACCAAAACTTTAAATAAAAAGCTGACCGGCCGCCAGCTCTACTATGAGCACATCCACGGCTATACCCTAAACGGACTCGGTTTCCTTATCCCTAAATCGGCATTCGAAAAAGCGGGAAATTTTGATGAAAGCATGCGCTATCTTCAGGACTTCGATATGTGGCTTCGTATGTTTTGGCATGATTTTCGTTTCATATGCCACGAGGATAAGTTGGTTGTTTCCCGTGTTCACAAAATGCAGGTAACTAACCTCCGCGCCGCCGATTTCAAAAAGGATGGCGTTGCCTACCCCAAAAAGCATATTGCCCTGCTTAAAACAACCGAGGTTTGTGAGCGCGCAAAGCTCCTTTCTTGCTACTATATCGCCTTTGTCAACGGCAACCATCCCGAGGATGCCGCCGAAATCAAGGCCATGCTAAAGGCAGAAGGCTCCTTCCCCTTTTCGCTTTATTTCAAAACAATTTGGTATAAATGCCGCGGAAAGGTTCGCCGTTTGCTCAAAAAAATTCGAAACAAGCTTCTCCATTCGGCAAGAAACCAAGGATAAAAAAACATAACGAGGTTTAAAAATGCTAATTTGTTCGGCTCAAAAGTGCAGCGGCTGCAGCGCCTGCCAAAACATTTGCCCAAAAAATTGCATATCGATGAAGGAAGGCAAGCTCGGACATATCTATCCGCAGATAGATGAATCCCTTTGCATAAACTGCGGCGCCTGCGCCCGCGTTTGCCCGCAAAACGAGGCTCCGGCATTTTCCATGCCGCTTTCTTGCTATGCCGCACACAACAAAAACGATGAAGAGCATAAAACCTCAACCTCGGGCGGAATTGCCGCCCTTCTATCCCGAAAGGTTTTATCGAGCGGCGGCATAGTTTATGGCTGCTCCTCCAAAACCGAAAACGGAATAAACCATATAAGATGCGAGAGCGAACAAGACCTCTCGCTCCTTAAAGGCTCTAAATATGTTCAGTCGAATATAAATGGCTCCCTCGCCCTCGCAAAGCGCGATTTGGAAAACGGAAAAACCGTTCTCTTTTTCGGCAGCCCCTGCCAAATTGCGGGACTTAAAAAATACCTAAACCGCGATTATGAAAACCTTATCGCGGTAGACCTTTTGTGTCATGGCGTTCCCTCGCAGAAGATGCTCTTCGAGCATATAGGCGATAGCGCCAAAAGTTCTGCCCTCATATCCTTTCGCGAAAGCGCGGGATATTTTCTCAATGTTTCGGTGGATGGCGAGAATGTTTTTAGAAAACCCTCCGCAGAGGATAGCTATTACTCCTGCTTCTTCGGAAATCTAACCCTGCGCGACAGCTGCCATGATTGCTCATTCGCAAAGGTAGAGCGCTGCTCGGATATAACCATCGGAGATTTTTGGGGACTCGGCAAAGATTCCACTCTCCATAACAAAAACGGTGTTTCGGTTGTTTTGCCCATAAGCGATAAGGGCTTGGCATTATTCGAATCCATAAAACCCGAGCTCAAGTTTGAGGAGAGGACCATTTCGGAGGCGGTTGCGGGAAATCATCCCTTAAGAACCCCCGCCGCCGAGGGCAAAAAGCGAGATCTCTTTATCTCCGTTTATGAAAAGCATGGTTTTGAAAAAGCGGCAAAGCGAGCTCTCCGCTCGGTTAGCATTTTGCCGAAAATCAAAAAGACAATTAAAACACTACTACGCAAATAGAGGTTTTTTATGATAGATTTGCAAATCCTTCAAAATACCCTGCTTGATATTCTAAAGGTAACTGTTGATACATTAGACAAGCATGGCATAAAACCCTTCCTCGTTGCGGGAAGCTGCATCGGCGCTGTGCGCCATGGCGGCATTATCCCTTGGGACGATGATATCGATATCGGGCTTTTCCGCGAGGATTATGAAAAAGCCCGCGAGATTTTAATAAGAGAACTCCCCGAGGGCTATATCTACTGCGATGAGCGAACAGAAAAGGATTATCCTTATAATTTCGGAAAGGTTCGCAAAAAGGGAACCGCTTTTGTTCATGGGGGCGATAGCCATCTCGATATGCATCAGGGAATCTATATGGATGTTTTCCCCTTTGATGCTATTCCCGAATCCCGCGATGATTTCCTCCCCGTTTTCAAAAAAAGCCAAACCTACCGCAAAATGATCGATCTTAAGAGCATGAGCTATAAAAAGGATGGCAAGCTCCGTCCTATAACCCAGCTGCCCATCATTTTCCTCGGTCATCTTTTGGTTAATAAAAAGAAAACCCAAAAGAAATTAAACGCGCTTATAACCCGCTATAACGAAGATAAAGATTCTAAATATCTTTTCAGCTTTTTAAGCGTTTATGGCGAAAAGGAGCGAATCGAGCGCGAATGGTTCGCATCTCTTCGCGAGGTTGATTTTGGGGGCGTTCGCGCCTATATCCCCGAGGGGTATGACCCATATCTTTCCTTCCTCTATGGCGATTATATGACCCCGCCGCCCGAGGATAAGCGAATATCCCATCATGATGCAATTTTTATTAGCTTTAGCGAGGAATATAAAAAATAGTTCCTTTCATGTTTACCCACCAACGGAGGCCTTTTAATGATTTATCTTTTATTAGTTTCGGCAATTCTTTTCTTGCCGATGGTTACGGAAAAAATCCAAAACGGCAAAAAGGTATACTTCTTTGCAATTTCTGCTCTTCTTATCTTTTTTGCCGGATTCCGAGATATGACGGTTGGAACCGATACAAAATCATATGTTAACGGATTTTTAACCTGCTTGCCCTTTTCTGAAGTTAATTGGGTTGAGTTTGCCCGCGAAGAGCCCGAGTTCTTATACTTTGCTTATCGCTCCCTTGTTAGGCAGTTTACCGATAACTATATTTGGTTCCTCTTGCCGATTTCGGTTTTCTATATAACCGTTGTTGCAAGATTTATCTATAAATACAGCGAATACCCATCGATTAGCTTCCTCGTTTTCCTTTCGATGTCTTACTATGCATTCAGTATGGCAGGTATCCGCCAAACCATCGGCTATGCTTTCCTGCTTTTGGCAACCGAGGCGCTCATCAACCGCAAGCGCTTGCTTTGCTGCCTCTTCATCCTAATCGGTGGCGGTTTCCATGTTACCTCGCTGCTCTATTTCGTTATTCTTCTAATCGATATTGTTCCGCTCGGCTTTATATTCGTTGCCGTTATTGGTATTGCATCAATCGTTTGCTATCTCAACGCTATGAGTTTCGCTCAGTTCTTTGTTGAGATGTTTGATAAATCCGAATCCTATCTAAAACAAGAATTCGGCGGAAATATCGTTTTGGGCGTTGTTGTTATGGTTTGTATTGCGGCCATTTTGCTCCACCCCGACCTTTTCAAAAAGTCCTCGCCCGATATAAACGCAAAGGGCAAAAAGATTATGTCGGATTTGCAGCGCGAGCAATTCTTTATGAAACTCGTTTTGTTCTCGATTCCGATTCTTATCATGGTTATTTTCCAGGCAAGTATTTTCCGTATTGCCGCCATGTTCCATCTATACATGATGTTCCTCATCCCCGCGGTTCTAAAGCGCCAAAAGGATCCCTATATTCAGGTGTTGGGAAAACTGGTTGTTTATCTCGCGCTTATAACCGAGCTGTTTATATTCACCTATAACGCCGCCGAAATTTTCCCCTTCAATTTCGCCTGGTAAGAAAGGAGAGTCTTTATGAAGGTTATAGAGGTAAACTGCGTTTATAACTACGGCAGCACCGGAAAAATAGTTAAAAGCCTTCATGAAGGCTTAATCGAAAACGGACATGAATCGCTCGTTCTCTATGGCAGAGGCGAAAAATCGAGCGACCCCCGCATCATAAAAACCTCATCGGAATTCGGTGCAAAGGTTCATAGTGCCTTTGCAAGACTTTTTGGCGAGGAGTTCGGATTTTCCCGCTTTGCAACAAAAAAAGCGCTAAGGATACTTCGCCGCGAAAAGCCCGATGTTGTTCATCTGCATTGCCTAAACGGCAACTTTATAAATGTTTATAAGCTCATAGCCTACCTAAAGAAAAACGATATTAAAACCGTTTTAACCCTTCATGCCGAGCTTATGCATACCGCAGGCTGCGAGCACGCGGTTGACTGCGAAAAATGGAAAACCGAGTGTCATAACTGCCCTAAAATAAGGGGCAAGGTTTCCCGCTTCTGGCGCGATGATGCCCGCCGCTGTTTTAGAAAAATGAAATCGGCGGTAGCGAATTTCGATAACCTAACGGTTGTTGGTGTTTCAAAATGGTTAACCGACCGCGCAGCGCAGTCGCCCATATTTGAGCAATCAAAATTTGCAACCGTTCATAACGGGGTTGATATCTCATCCTTTAGACCCACCCCCTCGGATATAAGAGAACAGCTCGGCATTGCCGAAAACGAAAAGGTTGTTCTCCATGTAACCCCCAATTTCCTGCATGCAACCGTTAAGGGAAGCCGATATGTTACCGAGCTGGCCTCGTTGATGCCCGACTACCGCTTTATAATCGTTGGCAGCGGAACCGAAGGAATCTCCTTTGCCGATAATATTTTGGCGCCAGGCAGAACCAATAATGCAACGGAACTCGCAAAATACTATTCCGCCGCCGATGTAACTCTGCTTACCAGCATCCGCGAAACCTATTCGATGGTTTGCGCCGAAAGCCTTTGCTGCGGAACCCCTGTTGCAGGATTTTTTGCGGGCGGTCCCGAAAGCATCTGCCTGCCTGAATATTCGGCTTTTTGTGAGCAGGGCGACCTGGAGACACTAAAAAAACAGGTTGAAAACCTCGCCGCCATGGAAAAAACTGATTTCTTCCAAAAGGCAGAGCAGACCTATTCGGACAAAGCCATGTTTGAAGGATATTTTGATTTATACCAAAACTAACGGAGCGTTTTTATGAAAAAAATTGGAACCATAACATTCCATTTTGCAACCAACTACGGCGCTGTTTTGCAAGCGTTTGCTCTTTGCGAGCATCTCAAAAAAAGCGGTTATGATGCCGAAATAATAGATTATGTTCCAACCCTCACTATGGTTGTTTCAAAGCTCGAAAAGCTAAAGGCTCGCGATTTCGCCTTTTTTAAAAAGGAGAAAAACATAAAGCGCTTTAGAAAAAACGAGCTTCAGTTCTCGCGCCGTTATCGAAGCGCCCGCGCGCTTATGAGGGCAAAAATGAGCTATGATGCAGTTATCTGCGGCAGCGATCAGATTTGGAACCATTCATTTACCGTTCATCCCCGATTCGGAACTAACCTTAGCTATTTTCTCCCCTTTGCGGGCGATGCAAAGCGCATTTCCTATGCCGCAAGTTTTGGTTCTAATAGTCTACCCGAAAACATGAAAACCGCCATAATGCCCTGCCTTTCGAAATTCGAAAAGCTATCGGTTCGCGAAAATACGGGAAAGGATATTCTTTCGGATTTGGGATTTGATTCAACCCTTGTTGCCGACCCAACCCTTCTCCTTTGCGCTGCGGATTACTCCCGCCTTTTAGAAAATAAAAAGCTACCCGAACCCAAAAAGGTTTTCTCCTATATTCTGCATAAAAATCAAAAAAGCGCTGAAAAAATCAGCGCACTCGCTTGCGAGCATTTCGGTCAAGCCTCCCCCGCAACCGAGGGAACCATGGGCATCTATGAATGGCTCGCATCCATCCGCGATTCTGATTTTGTTGTTACCAACTCGTTCCACGGAACCGTTTTCTCTCTTTTATTCCATACCCCATTTATAACCGTTCCGGTTGAGGGAAGCGGAATGAACGACCGCATAAAAACTCTGCTCGGAGCAGTAGGTCTCGAAGACCGCATCGCCGATTCGGCAGGGGCCGCAAGCGGCATCCTCTCCCAAGATATAAATTGGGATGAGGTTGATAAAAAAATCGAGGCTCTGCGAGAACTCTCGATAGAATTCCTCCGCAATATTTAAAAGCAAGAAGGTATTTTATGAAAGCAAACCAACTAAAATGGGGCTCCTCGCTCTCATATATCCAGATGGCGCTTAATATCATAATCGGTTTAGCCTATACCCCGGTTATGATTCGCCTGCTTGGGGATAGCGAGTATGGCCTTTATAATACGGTTTCTTCAACCATCGCCATGCTCTCGGTTTTGAGCCTTGGTATTGGAAGCGGATATATAAGATATTATTCAAAGTATAAGGCCGAGGGAAACAAAGAGGCTATCTACCGCCTCAATACCCTGTTTCTTATTATCTTCACGATAATCGGAGCCGTTGCCTTTATCTGCGGATTATTCCTATCCCAAAACCTCGAAATGGTGTTCAGCGATGGCCTAACGGCCGAAGAATACAGCATCGCCCGTGTTCTTATGCTGCTTTTGGCCTTTAATCTTGCTATTTCCTTCCCCGCAAGTCTTTTCTCCCATATAATTACCGCTCATGAAAAGTTTATATTCCTAAAGCTTCTTGGCATGGGGCGAACGGTATTTAGCCCGCTTATCACCCTGCCGCTGCTGCTTTTGGGTTACCGCTCGATTGCAATGGTTGTTGTAACCGTTTCGGTTTATCTCTTGGTCGATTTGATTTATTTCCTCTATGTTATCTTTGTTATAAAGGAAAAATTCGTTTTCGGCAAAATCGAAAAAGGGCTTTTCGGCAGCCTAATGATATATACCTCGTTTATCGCAATCAATTTGATTGTTGACCAGGTTAACTCAAACCTCGATAAATTCTTGCTCGGTCGATTCCATGGAACAACGGTTGTTTCCATCTATTCGGTTGGATATACAATCTATACCTTCTATATGATGTTCTCAACCTCGGTTTCAAGCGTATTTACCCCGCGAATCCACGGAATCGTTAACAACAAAGAAATACATAACAAAAGATCTGCTCTAACCGACCTGTTTATAAGGGTTGGCAGAATCCAGTTTATAATACTCGCCCTTATCGCATCGGGACTTATATTCTTCGGCAGGGCATTTATAACAAACTTCTGGGCAGGTAGCGGCTATGGAGATTCGTATTATGTTCTTCTGCTGCTGATTATCCCATCAACCATCCCGCTGATCCAAAACCTCGGCATCGAAATTCAGCGAGCCCAAAACAAGCATAAATTCAGAAGCATCGCCTACCTTTTTATGGCGTTTATCAATTTCGGATTAACCTGGTATCTCGGAAAGCGCTATGGCGCTATTGGTGCAACCATCGGAACCTCCGCTTCGCTCGTTTTTGCAAACGGACTTTTGATGAATATCTATTACCATAAAAAATGCAACCTCGACATACTCGCATTTTGGAAGAGCATTCTTTCGATGTTCCCCGCTCTTCTGCCACCTATCGTTATTGGAGTTTTGGCATATAAGTTTATCGACCAAAGCTCGATTATTCAGTTCTTGCTTGCCATCGGCGTTTATGCCTTGGTTTATGCCGCATCTATGTGGCTATTTGCTATGAACCGATATGAAAAGGATTTAATAAGCAAACCTATAAAGAAGATTTTAAGAATTAAAAAGAGGGTATAGAAAATGTTTAAGAACAAAACTTTACTTATCACCGGCGGAACAGGAAGCTTTGGAAACGCGGTTTTAAACCGTTTTCTAAAGACCGATATAAAGGAAATCCGCATATTCTCGCGCGATGAGAAAAAGCAGGATGATATGCGCCATGAATTTCAGGCAAAGATGCCCGAGCTTGCCGGAAAGCTTCGCTTCTTTATAGGCGATGTTCGCGATCTCGCTTCGGTTAAAAATGCTATGCACGGTGTTGATTATATCTTCCATGCCGCTGCGCTAAAGCAGGTTCCCTCCTGCGAATTTTTCCCGATCGAGGCTGTTAAGACCAATGTTATCGGAACCGATAATGTTTTAACCGCTGCTATCGATGAGGGCGTTAAAACCGTTATCTGCCTTTCTACCGATAAGGCCGCCTACCCCGTTAACGCAATGGGAACCAGCAAGGCCATGATGGAGAAGGTTGTTGTTGCAAAGAGCCGAACCGTTAGCCCCGAGAAAACAAAAATTTGCTGCACCCGCTATGGCAATGTTATGTGCAGCCGCGGCTCGGTTATCCCGCTTTGGATCGAGCAGATCAAAGAGGGCAAACCCATCACCGTTACCGATAAGAACATGACCCGCTTTATTATGTCGCTTGATGAGGCGGTTGACCTCGTGCTCTTTGCATTCGAAAATGGTGTTTCTGGCGATATACTCGTTCAAAAGGCTCCCGCCTGCACCATCGAGGTTTTGGCAAAGGCTGTTTGCGAGCTCTTTAACCCCGATGCCGAAATCAAGGAAATCGGCATTCGCCATGGCGAGAAGATGTATGAAACCCTTCTTACCAACGAGGAATGCGCTAACGCAACCGATATGGGCGATTTCTACCGTGTTCCCGCCGATAAGCGCGACCTTAACTATGATAAATACTTCGCCGAGGGCGATGTTTCGCGCAATACCCTAACCGAGTTCAACTCCAACAACACCGATCTTTTGGATGTATCGGCTGTTAAAGAAAAGCTTTTATCCCTCGCCTATATCCGCGAGGAGCTTAAAAAAAGAGAGGAAAAATAAATGATAAACACTACTCGGCAGGGGGTTATAACCCTGCTGAAAAGCGCCCTCTCAGGAAAAGCGCTACCCCTCCCGGAGGGCTTTGAAATTGAAAAGGCTTATAATACCATTAAGCGCCACCGCATTTTCAGCATCTGCTATTGCGGTGCGGTTCTTTGCGGAATAGATGAGCAAAACCCCGTAATGCAGCGGCTCGAAAGCCAGACCTATGCCGAGCTTATAAGAAGCGAATGCCAGGAATGGGAGCTTCGCCGCCTTGCATCTAAATTCCGCGAGGAAAATATTGCCTTTTTGCCGGTTAAGGGAACCTTTATAAAGGCGCTCTACCGCGAACCCCATATGCGATATATGGCCGATGCAGATATTCTCATAAAACCCGCCGAGCGCGAAAGAGCCGAAGCTCTTCTTCTCTCGCTTGGCTACCGCAAATATGCCGAAAGCCTTTGCGAAATCATTTATGAGAATGATAATCTCCATTTAGAACTTCATAAAGCGCTCATTTCCCCCGATATCAAGGATTACTATGCCTATTTCGAACATCCCTTCTCTCGCGCAGAGCAGGTTGAGGGCAGCCATTATAAGCTTCGTGATAACGATCATTTTATCTATATCTTCGTTCATTTCGCCCGTCATTATCGCGGCGGCGGAATAGGATTTAAGCACCTTTGCGATATTTTCGTTTGCAAGGAAAAGCTTGAGCTTGATGAAGCATATATCGAATCCGAGCTCGAAAAATTAGGGCTGCGGGGATTTTATAAAAACGTTCTCGCTACCGCCGACTGCTTATTAGGGGATGGCGAGCAAACCGAGATAACCGATATTATTACCGATGCTATCTTTAAAAGCGGAGCATACGGAACCGCAAAAAGTGTTCGCGTTTCGGATGCGGCCCGCCGCTCGGGTGATGGCGATGCAAAAAAAGCCCGCCGAAAGCATTTTTGGTGGTCGCTTTTCCTTCCCTTTAAGCTTATGTGCATCAAATACCCGTTTCTTAAAAAAGCTCCCTTCCTGCTTCCCTTTATGTGGATATACCGCTTGGGTTCGGCTCTGTTTAAACGAAAGAGCCGCACTCTATCGGAGCTTGGCGAGGTTAAAAACCTAACCTCGGATGAGGTAAAGGCCTATATCGATGGGCTCAATAAGGTTGGTTTATCTTTTAAATTTTAAGGAGAATTAGATATGAAGATATTGGTTACGGGAGCGAATGGTTTTGTTGGAAAAAACCTATGCGCCGCTCTCGAGAATATCATGCTCGGCAAGGATAAAACCCGACCCGCGCTCTCTATTAGCAAAATCTTCCGTTTTGATATTGATAGCCCCCATTCGGAGCTCGAAACCGCCTGCCGCGAGGCCGATTTTGTTTTCAATCTCGCAGGAGTTAACCGCCCGCAAAATCCCGAGGAGTTCAAAGAGGGCAATGTTTGTTTTGCCGAAAAGCTTCTAAACCTTTTAAGGGAATATAAAAACACCTGCCCTGTTATGCTCTCCTCCTCGATTCAGGCAACACTCATCGGTCGCTATGGCGAGGGCGAATACGGCAAGAGCAAAAGAGCCGGAGAAGAACTTTTCTTCGCCTATGGAGAAGAGGTCGGCGCCCGCGTTTTGGTTTATCGTTTCCCAAATCTTTTTGGAAAATGGTGTCGCCCGAACTATAACAGCGCCGTTGCAACCTTTTGCAACAACATCGCAAACGACCTTCCGATAACCGTATCCGACCGCAACATAGAACTCGAGCTTTTATATATCGACGACCTCGTTTGCGAGATGCTCGATGCCCTCGAAGGCAAGGAACACCGCTGCGAGTTTGATGGCATCAATACCGTTCTAAAGGATGGCGGTAAATACGCCGCAGCGCCCATAAGCCATAAGGTAACCTTGGGCGAAATAGTTGATCTTCTTGAGTCTTTTAAGGATCAGCCCCGCTCGCTTATCATTCCCGCTATCCCCGAAGGCAGCTTTGCCAAAAAGCTTTATTCAACCTATCTTTCATATCTGCCCCGCGAGAAGGTTTCGTT
>JAZOXC010000046.1:0-1290 GCA_045659535.1 Acutalibacteraceae bacterium | reverse complement strand
GAGGAAACGCAGATCGTTCTCGAACAGCAAACGAATATCGCTAATCTTATAGCGGGTTGTAGTAAGGCGGTCGAGACCAATACCGAAAGCAAAGCCCGAATATTCCTCGGGATCGATTCCGCAGGCGCGAAGAACATTGGGGTGAACCATACCTGCGCCCAAAATCTCAATCCAGCCCGAACCCTTACAAACGCGACAACCCTTGCCGCCGCATTCGGAACAGGTAACATCAACCTCAACACTCGGCTCGGTGAAGGGGAAGAAGGAGGGGCGGAACTTAACCTTGGTATCGGGACCATAGATTTCATGAGCAAACTGCTCAAGAACACCCTTAAGGTCGCACATGGTTATACCCTTATCAACAACCAATCCCTCGATCTGATGGAAAACGGGGGAATGGGTTGCATCAACCTCATCGGCGCGGAAAACTCGACCGGGGCAGATAATTCTAATGGGGGGCTTGCGGTCCTTCATTGTTCTTATCTGTGCGGCAGAGGTCTGTGTGCGAAGAAGGATATTTTCGCCGAGATAGAAGGTATCCTGCATATCTCTTGCGGGATGGTCGGCGGGAATATTGAGAGCCTCAAAGTTATAATAATCGGTTTCAACCTCGGGACCATCAACAACATCGAATCCCATCGACTGGAAAATATCAATCATATCGGCCAAAACAATGTTAAGCGGATGAAGTCCGCCAATTGATTCGGTTTTTGCCGGCATGGTAATATCGATTTTTTCGCTCTCAAGGCGGGCTGCGAGCGCGGCCTTGCCGAGTGCGGTTTTCTTATCGGTTATAGCGCTTTCGATATCGGCGCGAACCTCGTTTGCGAGCTGACCGATAAGCGGGCGCTCCTCAGCCGAAAGAGAACCAAGCGATTTTAAAATTGCCGAAACCTCGCCCTTTTTGCCGAGGAAACGAACACGAAGTTCCTCAACTGCTGCAGAATCTTCTGCTGCGGCAACAGCCGCAAGAGCGGTTTCGCGAATTTGCGATAACTGTTCTTTCATTTAAAATACCTCCAAAAAAATTCGGCTCCATCCCCCAAAAAGGGGACGAAGCCGATAGAAAAATCAAAAAGCTCCGCGGTACCACCCGCATTTTCGCCAAAAAGCGAACACTCAAAAGACAAATAACGATGTCAACCGTTGCCGCCTACTATTATTTTCAGCAGCACTGCTCGGAAGTGAACTTCATAAACCATAAAACGCAGGTCGGCTTTCAGCCGCTGACCGACCCTCTCTTGGCGCGCAGGAAAACTACTTTTCTTCGTCAATGCATTTATAGGGAAA
>JAZOXC010000045.1:0-13407 GCA_045659535.1 Acutalibacteraceae bacterium | reverse complement strand
CCTATCCAGACAGAGTTAAGCCGAGCTCAATAATGGGCTCGGCGTGTTTAGTAATATTAAACTTGATATACTCTGTACTCAGCATGGAATTGTGATTATATCTCCGGGGTGTATAAGGTCTGGGTTCTTGATCTGCGGGTTGGCTGCGATCAGCTTCTTTAGTGTAACCTTATGAGCCTTAGCTATCTTGGATAGTGTATCGCCTTTCTTGACCTTGTAGGTTTTAGGCTCTGGATCTGGTGCCGGAGCTGGTGGTTCAGCAGGTGGAAAACAGGGAGAGGTGATATATTCAAGCCCCGGCACCTTCAACCAGTGCGTGAATGGACGGTCAGAGAGATTATATTCTTGAACTCCATAATCGAAGCCTCTGGCCTCGATCACTTTACCATTACCAACATAAACGCCGATGTGGCCTGACTTCCAAACACCGAGGCCGGGGATGTCGGGCATATCCTTAATCTTGCCCTTCTCGCTGGCCTTGTTGTAATAGCCATTTGCTCCGAGATCCAGTGAGGGTGTATATACTATCTGGCCATTATCTCGCATCATGAAGCCTTTGATTAGGCCTGAGCAGTCGGTAACTATGCGCTTCTCTTTGATATCCTTCTCATATTGCTTATTGCGTGAGCTCTTGTAGTGAAAGGGGTATTGCTTAGCCTTAACGGATTTAAGCGACTCGGAAGCCACTTGACCAAAGCACCCGAACCAATATCGGGCGCCCTGATCGAGCAGTTTATGGCAGTAGTTAACAAGCTCGTTGTTGTTTTTCATGATTCGGACCTCTTATCTAAGTTATCACAAAGGCGGTTGATTGCCTCAGTGCATGCTTTGATAGCTTCTCGGTTTTCCGTGTTAGCCTTATCATACATCTCAAACATGCGGTCTGTGTTCTTCTGCTGGTTATCCAGCATGTACTTGCAACCGATAAAGAGTGCGATGCATGCAGCGATCGGGAACCCGAGGGTGCTTACTATTGAGGTTACAGTATTCGGATCCATTTTTCAAGCCTCCTTAGCAGAGAATGGTCTTAAGTGCCTTAGTATACAATCTATAACCCTTTTCGGAAGGGTGGATCGTATCGCCGAAGAACTCAGCTACCCAACCTGCAGAAGAATTAGCTGCAGGGAAGTCGAAGTACTTGCCGTTGATAAATGAATACTCATAAGAAAGTACTACCTGCTGGAGCGCCTGTCTGAATGTATCAAGGTCGGCGGTAGGCGGGTTAATAGGCTTCTTACCTGCGGTATTAATCGGAGCGATGAAGATAACTTCTCCTGTGAAGCTTGCAGATACAATAGCATCGCAAACATCTTTTACCGCGTTCTTGAAGTCGCTGATAGTACAACCAAGCTGCCAGTCGTTTACACCGCCTGCTATGAAAAGAAAATCATAAGCATTAAGGTCTGCTTCTGATGTGATCTTGTCGAGAATGCAAGGGTATCCGGTTACTCTTGTGAATGAAGCACCGCCTACGCCTCTGTTAACATAGGTCAGTCCTACATCATTAGAGAAGAGCTTAGGGAAGGTCTCAGTTGTAATCGTGCCGGGACCGATGTAACCCTGTACAAGTGAATCTCCGAAGAATGCAGCATCCTTACCGCTAAAGTTATAAGGTCTGTTTACGATGTGCATATCTCCTACAAGCCTCTCAGCTCGGGATCCGGTCTTATTGTAAAGAACAACATGCATATCAATATCGGTTGTATCATCTTTGCAGTTGTAACAATATCTGATGTAATCACAATTCGATATATCAACCTCACCGGACATTATTGCATAAGCGCTTGTAGTTGGCTGCACTGTGAATATTACTTCATCGCTGGAAGAGTAACCAGTGAGAACAGATACGCCGTTATTCGCGTTAATGCGGAATTTGGCTGTATTGAAGCCTGCGGTTGTGATCCTTGTAGAAGATCTCCACCAAGAACCTGCAGCATCATGGTAAGCTCCATCAGGATCGATGTAGCCAACATAAGCGGAAGAATTCATAACATCTTTAACAATGTTATTGTTATAAATGCTCATGGAGTCAGCGATGATGTGCCAAGGCTTCTTGTAAATGTTGCATACAAAATTCCTTGAAGAGCTGCCGGAAGAACAGAGTCTCATATACTTAAACTGCTTAGGCAGTTCGATCTTTCTATTGTACTCTGTACCTGATGTGGTTGTGGCAGAAGTATATCTAATGCTCGTTATAGCCGTCTGGTTCTCATCATAGAAGAGAATGTTATCGACATTTGTACCACCATTATTATATCCAATACAAGTGAGATATACAAAGATCTGGCCTTCTCCATAAGCGCTAATATCAATGAGATTAGAATACTTCCATGTATCATCGGCTCCAGTATCGTGCAGGGTTCTGCCTGCAATATATCCATTATTAGTAAGGACTGATATATCATACTTCTGATAAGTGAGCTGCTGTTCTGCTGTTTCACTTTCATATCTTATAGCATCACCGATAGTACTATGTGTAATTCCAAATGAATCCAAACGGCCATCAATGAGCTCAGCATCTCCGGTAGTGGATCCTTCGGGTAATGCCACGATAGCATCAATTCTGGCGTTAATGATATTATCTTCACTCTCGCGAGTATTAGACTCAAAAGCAAGATTATTATTGAGAGTATTAATACTATTAGTGGCATTATTTAAGCCAGTGGTAAGAGCTCCGATATCGGCCTGCGCGTTAGCTATATCAGCATTGATGTTTGTAATATCCTGAGTAACTGATACAAACTTCTCTGCTACGGGCTTGTTAGCGATCGGATTAAGTGAGTTGGTATTAAGAGTAGTATCGATGTGCGGGAGCATATCAGTAATCATGTGCTCGACCGTCATGGTTATTACATTAGTACCTTCGACAATAGAATCACCAATAGAGATATTAGCTATAGCCTTATAGAGCTGGCCTCCGGCTACCAGATAGGATCCGGTTGAATGGCTCTGAGTAGCGGTAGTAGTAAGCTCGAAAGAGTTAGCGATGAACTTAAGAATAGTAACGATCTCAGAACGAGCTTCACCATCAACAACGAGCGAGCCGATAGGCTCCCAATAAGTAGCATTATCAAGAGTAATTCCGGAAGGAACCGGAATCTTAGAGATGAATGCAAGATTAGCATCATAATCGACAACGATGGTATAGGGTGCGTACTGAGTAGTTATATCCCACTCAATAGGGTCTGCAATCTTAATCTGGTTTGTAGCATAGAACAGGTTATACTTAGCCATTAACTCGTTGAGTTTCATGATAAGATAGCCGAGATCTTCTTCATAGGATCTGGTGTGAGGGAATTCAAAATAAGCCATATTAGCCTCCTTAATATACAAATAATGTTAGGTTATTTTCAAAGAGTCCTGCGAGGAATGTATAGGGGTTATAAGCCTTAAGATATTCCATCTCCTCGGTCTCCATCTTCATCGCAGTAGTAACGCCGATGTTACCATGTGTATGATTAATAGTACTTGTATTTTCTAATTCCTTAACAGTCTTATTCTGGACCGAATCGGAAGTAGTATCTTTACCAGTGTTCGAGGTTGTACCGGTAGTTGTATTAGTAGTACCTGAGCCTTTGTCAGTTATTGACTCGCCATGCGTAAGGCCCGAAGTTGTTTTGGTATCGGGCTGATAAGTGCTGGAGTCCTCGGCACTGACTTCTGAGGTTTCGGTAGTTGTATCAGTACCGGAATGCGTAGAGGTCTTATTCTCTGAAACTGAGCTGTTAGTATTTTCCGAAGCTGTTGTATTGAGCTTTTCGATCTTATTAGAGTTAGCCTCAGTATCATCGGATAAGTCCCTGTTGCGCTTGACTGTAATATCTTCATAGCGGTCATAGTTCTCAATAGGTGAATAGGAAGCCTCATATATCTTACCTACATGAACAAAAGTGTACTGGTTCTTTGCGGACCATACAGCAATAGCCGAGGCCATTACTCCCGGATCTGCATAGAGAGGAATGTTAAGCCCGCAATGCTCGATTATCGTATTAATAAGAACAATACGGTCCATTGGTGAACCGGAAGGGAGCTGCAGGCCGGACCATAAATCAATCCCTACACCGTTAGCCAGATCAGATAGCTGCGCCAGAGTCAACATAATCTATTTCTCCTTCCGTGTTTACTGTATTCTTAAGGTCAATAGCGAGGTTAAGCCCAAACATCTTATTAGCCTTATCGAGCCCTTCGCGGATCTGATCGAGCCAGTATCCCGCATTAAGCTGTATTTCAGAGTCATTAGCCTCAACCTCGTTATCGGTTAGGCGTTCTCTCTTGTCGGTATTCGCGTTATTAACTCCGATCTCAGTTAAGAACTCAGACATTATCTTACGCTTAAGTATCTGAATATCGGAAGCAATAAAGTTTTCCTTAACATGATTATACAATATTTGATCGCCGTTTATCTGGGTTCCCTTAACAAAAACTGCGGGCTCGCCTGCGGTAATCTTATCATACATAAGTTTCATAGAGTTAGCCTGAGCTTTTGACTCCACCAAGCCGATAAAGGCAACCTTACTGTTCATAAGGTTGACCGAGATGGAACTATCGCATTCCGCGAGCATCGTAGCATATCTATATACAATATCCATGAGCCCGCGATAGTCATAGCTGAGCTTTACCAGTACGCAGTCCTCATCGATGATCCTATCAAAATTACCGAGCACCGGATTAGCTACAATAACAGTAGTCGGGTGGTTGAACACATTAATACCAGATACCCCGCATCTGAGGGGAAGTACTCCCATAGGCGTATCGGTTATCGTGATAAAGCCCTGCGAGAATAGGACTGACATAAAATAATCAAGGTCCCACTCTTCCGGGAAGCCCGAGAGCTCATAGATAGACATAACCTTGCGGAACAAGGAACGGACATAAAACCAGAAGGAGATAGAATTAGGATCTACATTCTTCGGGCGCGTGGATACAAAGTCCCTCATCATATCGGACTTCATAGCCTCATCGATAGACATAAATTCATTCATATTACATTACCTCATTCAAGATATACTCCGCTGTTTAGAGCTGAGTTAATCATTTCTATTTCGGTTTGAGTCGGGTTAGGTTCTCCGGTCTGAGCAGCGCCGTTAACCTTAGCTGCAAGAGTTTGGCAATAGCCCGAACCGCTAAGCTGTTTAAGCTGGTTAGTCGGAGTACCTACTGTATTAATCAGAGCCGAGGGAGCCTGTGATGTATTATGACAAATAGTAGCACAAACAATACCGGATCCGAGGGAATTACCGCAACCGCCACCGATACCTCCTACTGTAGTCGATACCGGGTTGATCGCCCCGAGTCCGGACTGCATAAACGCGCCAGCAGCTCCCGCGGTAAGAGCTGCAGTACCGGTAGCGGCTCCCGCAAGAAGGGCTCCACCTGCAACGATGGTATTCGTTATTGCCGGAATATCTGGGTTGGAGTCTCCGACGAGAATAGGCATCATGCAGTTAGTACCAAATGTACCAAGAGTAACACCGCCGGAAGTCAGCCTAACAGCGAAATTACCCGAGAACAAATTAAGCCCGCAAAATATTGTTATAGCGCTTTGACCTTTAACGGCCGAGGCGGGTATATTGATAGTTCCTATAAGCGGTATATAGAGCTGGATTTCAGTATTCTGAACATTTCTCCAGTCAGTAAACTGCCACGGAATCGCTACATTTACAGTAACCGCCCTAATAGGATCCGATATAAGCGAGGAAGTACCTATCTGATCAATAAATGAACCTATAGCGATTTTGGTCTTTGGTGTACCTATGTTGGTAAACTTGAACGGAAGCCAGTAAGCAGATTTTACATGCTTAAGGGCATCAGCCCCGGTAATCAGTCCCTTAATGGTTCCGATCAGTCCTGTCCAGAATATCCAAGGCGTGAGCATCCAACCAAGCAGCGCATAACCGATAACTCCTGGCACATCATTAGCGTTAATAGAGTCCTCAATAGCATCAAATATATCACGCGCTGAGTCGATAGTACCCCAAGATGTTATAAACTTGATGTTAGCGGGAAATGTTTGAGTCATGGATGTATTGAGCGCATCCATAACATCGGTGCCATCGAAGTCAAGTCCTATCTTCTGAATGGAAGCCATATCAGTACGATAAACTCCGGTAGCGCCGTCGGCCATTCCCTGATCTACAAGATCGCCATCTCCCTCAATAGCTACAAAATAAGTACCTGTACCATCAGCAAAATCCCACGGCATTTCAACCGCATCAGTTTGAACAGTAGGCGTAGTATAAATACCTAAACGGCTATCCGGAATCTCCGTGTTAGCAGTTGAATCATAGAGCACAAAGGCGGAAGTGTTCTGTATATGCTTCCTAAAAGTGCCGAGCGCATCTATTGAGCCATGGATCTCCCATAAGTTAGCCTTAAGGGAAATGATATCAGTAACCCAATAATATCTATTTCCTATCGAGAAATAGTTATAATCAGGCCTGCTTGTGTGGTTAAGTATCAAAGTAGGAGTAATCAGCGATGTAGGATCCTTAAAGGTGCAGTCCTTATTAAAGTCCGAGGCCGGAGCCTGAGCTGTTGAATTAATCCTCTTTGTATTGTTATAAAAATATATTTTCATAGTTCTATTTTGAGTAAAGGCCCAGCGTGTGAGGTCTGCAGCACGCCGGGCCAATGGGAACGGATATCACAGCGGTTCGGTGAACCGATATGAACTTAGTTAAGAGTGAAAACAACGAGGTTCTCAGCAGTGTCAACGAAACGGCCCTGCTTCTCATGCCAATACTGGTTATAGTACGCGCCTGCTGCGTTGATAGGTGTAGTAAGAACAGTCTCATCGATCTGGTAGATACCGAAAGCATCGCGGTCATGGATAACAGCAACAATGTTTGTCTCGTTGAATGCGGTTCCATCGGAAGGCTTTTTAATATCGATCTCATCGGGATCCTGCTCAGCCTGCCAGAAATTAACAGTAGTATACTGCTTATCGATCTTTGTGAACTGATCATGGAATGCTGCATAGTCAACCATAGTCTCGAGTCTGCGCTGGAACTTAGAGAGGACCTTAACACGCATATTCTCAAGGTTTGTGAATGTAGGAAGGATACCATCGCAGTACAGAACGCTCATATCCTGCATCATATCAACTACATTATTGATACGATAGATAGCATATCTGAGGAAGTCCGCAGAATGCATAGCAGTAGCTGCTGTAAGTGTAGAACCTGTCTCGGTGTTGTAATCTGTTACAAGGTCGATAGTCTGAGAAGCTGTAGTCTCAGAGATAGCAGCGCACATTGTAAGTCTGCCAAGGTTCTCCAGTGAGAGCTCGATAGCGTTACGGACTTCACCGAAAACGAGAGCGATGAAAGCTCCCATAGCCTCAGCTGAGAGGAATGCTTCCTTAAGTGTCTCGCGCTGTATAGTGATCTTAAACTGATAAGGTGTTCTCGTTACAAAGAGCTTCTGATGAGCCTTAGGCTTAGCAACTACATAATGGTCAACTGCTACGCCGTCTGTAAGGCTATACATCTCATCGGACTCGGCAACTGGCATCTCAACTCTGATCTTCTGCAGAATTGCGCCCCACTCCATATCCGAAACGATCATGTCCGTGAACTTATTGTTATAAGCTCTGAATCTGTAGATCGTTCTGCCGATCCTCTGAGCGAGCGTGTTAAGGAATGCTTCCGTATTGGTGGAAGAGTCCAGTACAACATTACCGAGGGATACGAGGCCCTGAGTATCTGTAGCAACGATACCGCTATCACCGATAGCCTGATCAACAATGCTGTTGACAATAGTGTAAATCTGATTAGTAGTCATCTCTTTTTAATCTCCTTTATAAATTCATAGAGAGCCTTCTCTTCGTCTTTATTCTCTTCCACGCTAACTTTACGGGCCAGCGCAAAATTGAGCTCCTTTGTTGCTTTGAGCTCCTTAGAGCTCTTAGCTGCATCTTCCCGAAGCTGGTCATTCTCAGTCTTGAATGAATCACGCTCAGCGGTCAGATCCTCGACCTGCTTAGCTGTATCAGCTATTGTAGCTAAATACTGCTGCTTCTCTTCATCAGAAAGGTTGTTAAAATCCTCAAGTTTCATATAGTAGACCTCTTTCATTTGTATATTAAGCCCGCCATTAGGCTGGTGATCGGCAGCGCCACTCCTTCCGGGAGCTTCACCTCGGCGCTATTCAAACAGCGGGCCTACCCCACATATAACACAAAATGCAAACATTTGCAAATTCTTTATCGAATTAAATGTAATATTTCTGTAATTGACATATCTTGACAGGTAGGGTTATTATAAATGCATACAACATATATTTGTTGTAAATACATTTTATTGGAGGTCTGATTTTATGGCGTCAGCAAGCAACTCTTTCAACATCGTAGGAAACATCTCGAGAGATATCGAAATCAAGTTAACCCCCAAGCAGACAAAATACTGCTGGTTAACAGTAGCCGTTAACAAGATCGGCAAGGATAAGGGCGCGGACTTCATCGATGTTCTCGTATGGGACAAGATGGCCGACAACCTTAAGAAGTATTGCAATAAGGGCGACTGCATTGCGGTACAGGGCTCCATCTCCGTTATCAAGGATAAGGAGAA
Organism: Acutalibacteraceae bacterium; assembly: GCA_045659535.1. Lineage (GTDB taxonomy): Bacteria > Bacillota > Clostridia > Oscillospirales > Acutalibacteraceae > SIG589. Next base: position 4,840 of record JAZOXC010000045.1, on the reverse strand, counting down.
CCATAACAAGATCCAGCTCACCGCGGACTCGTTTACCATGCTCGGAAGAAGAGCAAAGAAGGAAGAGCAGGAAGCTCCCGCAGCTCCGGCTAAGGCTCCCGGATCCGTTCCGGAAGGTCCTAACCCTTGGGGACCTTATGATGTAGATTTTCCGCAGTAATCGGAGAAAGTGAGGTCTGAATTATGCATAAGAGTTTGGTTATTACTCCCGAGCTTAGACTACATCTCGAGCTTCTGGCATGTAACGATCTTGAGTATGCATCGGATTTGATCATGGCTCTTTGTGAAGTTATCAATGGAGAGAAGCAGGATCCCGACGAAATGCCTTATCCGGTTAGAAGGTGTTTTCTGTACTGGATTAGTGGCAACCTTGCAAGCATTATCAAGGTGGAGTAATGGACTGGTATAAGATACCCGGAAAAGATAAGCTCCGGCCGTTCACATTTATTGTGGGCGGCCGTGGCATAGGTAAGACCTACAGCGCTATTGATACCGCTATAATGGAGCACCGGGGCCATTTTATGTATATGAGGAATACTCGAGAGCAGTTGCAGGAATCTGTAGGAGCTTTCGGTAATCCGTTCAAGCGCTGGGCTTCTGATCACTTTGTTGATATCCGTCTCGAGATGGAGAGGAAGCACGCGGTAGTTAACCACTATAAATGTGATGAATCCGGAGCTTCGATCAAGGAATGCATCGGCTATGCTGCTAACTTATCAACCTTTGAGAACCTGCGAGGCGTGGACTTATCGAATGTTGACTTTATCCTCTTCGATGAGTTTATCGAGAACCGCACATTATCATTTGATCAGTACAAAGCATTCCTACACATGTACGAGACTGTTAACCGTAACCGCGAGCTTATGGGAGAAGAGCCCTGCAAAGTGGTTTTACTCTCCAACGCTCAGAGGTTAGGCAACCCGATCCTCAGAGGTTTTAATCTCATTCCGCAGATAGAAGCTATGCAGCGCTCTAATCAACATTCATGGTCCGATGGTCCGATCCGGATCGAACTGCCGTTCTCGGTAGTATCGGAAGAGAAGAAGAACACGGCATTATACCAAGCCACTGCAGGATCCAACTTCGAGAAGGAAGCATTAAACAATAATTTTATTAATGACTCATTCACCGGAGTTCGCAAAGTCAACCTGCAAGAGTATGTACCAATGTTCTCGATAGATGGAATATACTTATATAAACATAAGTCGGAGGTAATGTATTATGCTTGTTCCGTACCTGCTAATAATATTCATCATTATTCTTCAGGTGATAATTTCATTGTATTTTATAAACTATACGGACTCAGATTAAAACTGGCGATCGGATCCGATAAGATGTTCTTTTCGGATTACTCGACCAAAGTAGATCTATTGACTATTCTTAAGATGTTATATTGAGGTGTAACATGACTGATACGGAATTTATTGACTTGGTAATTGATACGATAGAGGATTATAAACACGATATTATATTGCCTAATGACCATTTTATTGAACGCATATGCGACATTGTAGATGCATACAAGAACGGAACGGAGTACTAATTATGACAACATCAAAGGAACGGCAAGAGTTTAGACAAAAAACTCTAAAACAATTACGAGCTATAAGGAAGGGAGCTTACTCTAATATGACTTGTATCGAGTATGATGCTATTAGAGTAGCTATTCACTTAATCGAAATGACATACAACGAAAATAAGAGGTATGAGATACATGGCTAAATATCCCGGATTACAGATCCTATATGAGTACGGTTCCAGAAAGGAGCTCGCGCAGTCCTACGGAGTATCAGAGAGAACTATTTACCGCTGGCTTAACAAAGCAGCTAAGGAAACCGGAACAACTCCGAAGGTAGCTGTTAAGTTTCCTGGCGCTAAAAAGATCGAGGCCTTTAAGGGTACACGAAAGCAGATGGCTGCCAAGTACGGAGTATCTGAGCGCACAATATACCGTTGGCTTAACAAGGCGAGATCTCAGGGCGCTTCCATTCCTTCCCGCGCTAACAAATCGAAGTACCCCGGACAGCAAATACTCTATGAGGTAGGCACTAACAAAGAGCTCGCTCAGTCTTATGGAGTATCACCGCGCACGATCTCACGCTGGAAGCGTAAGGCTATTGATCAGCAGGAGATAGACGAGATCAACCGCGGACTTCCGGAAGAGATTACTACAGAACCGGAAGAGGATGAGCTTGGAGAGTTCCCGGAAGAGATCATCACGGAAGAACCTGAAGCGGAAGAACCAAAAATTGAATTTAAAGGCAGGGAGTTCGATGATGAGTCCCAGCAAACACTCTACGATATTGCAGAAAGATTACTTAATCCGGATAATGAACTGTTAACCGATAACTCCATATTCAAGACACTTTCCGTTGAGGAACAAATGGATTATATTGATATGTATCTGCAGTATCAGTATGAGCTCGATGAGCACCAATTCTACAACCCCGAGACTCATAAGATGGACTTCTCGCCGGACTTTGTATCTAATATAAATATCTGGGGCGATGAGTTCGAGGATTGGGCGCAAAAGCAGCATGATTATGGAATGTATGAGATACCATATTAAATATAATCAAGTGAGGTCTAAAGCATGTTATTATTCAAATATTCAACAGGAGCGGGTAAGAAGCTCAAGAAGGTCGAGTCTCTATACTCGGCGGATCCGAAATTCTATATACAGATGCCTGATGGAGAAGAGGCACCCGTATTCGATTATAAGGCTTTCCCTTTCGAAATATTTGTGGATGCACCGAAGATTAGCAAGAAAGGCAAAACACTCGACCATATACAGTATTATGACCTTGCTTGCTCCTTCGATATCGAGACCACTACGATATTAAACAATGATGAGCCTTATGCTTTCATGTATCAGTGGCAATACTGCATCGAAGATTATGTATTTATGGGCAAGACTTGGGAAGAGTTCCAAGAGTTCAACGAGATCCTACATGAGAATCTTGGTATAAAAATATGGTTAGATGATAAGGCGCTTAAGGGTACAAGCCTCGTCTGCTATATATTCAACCTCGAGTTCGAGTTCCAGTTTATGCGCCACTTCATAGGGGAGCTCGTCTCTCCACTGATCACGGACAAGTATAGACCACTGCTTGTCCCGACCGCGCTGGGTGTTACATACCGCTGCGCTTATAGGCTCACTAACAAGAACCTTGACTCATTCACCAATGGATTCCCTCACCACAAGCTCAAAGGCGATCTCGATTATTCAGTTATCAGAACACCCGAGACCAAGATGAACGATACGGAGCTAGCCTATTGCTATAACGATGTTAAGGGATTATCGGAAGCTCTAAGGGATAGACTTGATAAGGATAAATATACTATTGCTTCTATTCCGTTGACTTCGACCGGATATGTCCGCAAGGACTGCCAGATCTCCATGAGGAAGAACCAGAACAACCGCAAGAACTTTGAAGCTACGAAGCTGAGCCCGATGCTTTACAAGATGTGCCGAGCTGCATTCAGAGGCGGAAATACTCATGCTAACGCTAAGTTTGTCGGTAAGACCATAACAGAGACCGTACACCATAAGGACCTTGCTTCAAGTTATCCTGCATGGACCTTAACCAGAACCTACCCGATCGGAGCATTCGAGCCCGATAATGAGCTTATGATCTCCGGAGCTGGGAGTTCATCGCTCATTAAAGCAGTTAATCGAAGGGTTAACCAGTATTGTCTCCTCGTTACAGTACGCTTGTATCATATCAAGTATGTAGGATCCTGCGGAGTTCCCTATATAGCAAGGTCTAAAGCATTCCTTAGGATATGCGATAAGAATGAGATAGTCGAGGACAACGGCCGTATATTCTCAGCTCCGTTTGTGGAATTGACCTTGACCGATATCGATTTGCTTATGGTCCTTAAGTATTACGATATCGCTGGCTTCGAGATAGTATCAGCATACAGGTCACACCGCGGAATGCTTCCTTATGAGCTCCGCAAAGTATGCTTTGATTATTACAAGGCCAAAACGGAACTTAAGCATGTTACCTCGGAAGATGGATCTGTTGAGTACAATTATGCACGCTCCAAAGAAATGCTTAATAGTACCTACGGCATGATGGTTATGAGGATAGACCGCATAGAGTATGAATATACCAATGGAGAGTATGAGACCATCAACAAGCCTTTGGCTATGATGCTGGAAGAGTTCTATGACCGCAGGAGCTCATTCCTTCCGTACCAATGGGGCGTATGGGTTACCGCATGGGCTCGTTATGTTCTCCAAATGGGCTGCGATATCTGCGGAGAGGATCTGATCTATATTGATACCGACTCGGTATTTTACATCGGAGACCATGAGCAGGAGTTCGAGCAACTTAATGCAGCACTAACCGAGAACGCCCGCAAGAATGGAGCTATTGCATACAATAAGAAGGGTGAAGCATTCCCGGTCGGCATCTGGGACTCGGAAGATGATATCACCGGAGGCTTCCGCACTCTGGGAGCTAAGAAGTACCTTTACAGCTTCGATGGTAAAATCATCTATTCGACTATCTCAGGCGTAAGCAAAGAGATCGGTAAGCAGTTCTTTAGCGAGCATGGCTTCGAGGCATTCACCGATGAGACCACGATACCAATATCTGGAAAGGTTACCGCGCATTACAACAACAACCTACCGCATTATATTGAGATCAACGGCTGCAGGATCCTCACTGCATCAAACATAGCTCTCGTGGAGTCGCCGTATACCATACATATTAAGCATGATTACAAAGATTTTATTGCATCGGTCCGAGAGTCGTTGTATAAGTATTATAAGTGAGGTGCTACATGAATAGATCACTGTTTAATATAAGTAAACTTCGGCCAGGCCTTT
>JAZOXC010000044.1:0-14762 GCA_045659535.1 Acutalibacteraceae bacterium | reverse complement strand
CCGATCGAATGACCGTTGGGTATTTTTTATTTCATATTAACTATGTTTGCGCCGTTTTTCTCTGCAAGTTCCTTAAAGTAGCCGTGGCAGGAGAATAAAAGCACCTGATTTTCGGCAGAATAGTCCGAAAGGAAAGCGGTTGCTGTTTGGGCGCGGGAGTCATCATACTGCATCAAAACATCATCGAGCAGCAGCGGAAGATTCATATCGCCGCCTGTTAGCTTTGCGATGGCAAGGCGCAGGCAAAGGTCGGTCTGGTCGGCGCTTCCCGAACTTAGATAATGGGAGGAATAGGGAACCGCTCCATCCTCGCTAACCATAACCGAAAGGTCGGCCGAAACCGAAGCCTTTTTATGCTTGCCGCCCGTAACCCGTTCGAGCAATTCGCTTGTTATGCGGTTGAGCTCGGGCGCAAAATTTCGGCGCATCTCATCATATGCTTCATCGAGAACCTTCGAAGCAAGGCTCAAAGCCCCGAACCGCTCTTCGAGTTCGCCTAAATTCTGTTCTTTTTCGGCGATTTCGTTTTCGATAACACCGGGGGTTCTGCCAAGGCGACTTTGCGCCTCGATTTCGGATAAAAGTCTTGCACTCGCGGCATGGCAGGCGTTGATTTTTTGGTCGATAATTTTGATATCGGCATCATATTCCTCCGGGGTTTTGAGCTTTATATCCATCGGCATCGAAATCATCTCGCGGAGTTTATCATCCGAATTTTCGAGATATGGGCTGCTGCCGAGCCATTCGCGCAGCGAATTGATTTTGGATAGCTGATCGCGGCGCTTTGAAAGCAGCGCTTCGGCATCGCCCTCGCCCTTTAATAAGGCTGTTGCCGATTTTTCATTATTTTCCGCATCAAGCAAAAGCTTTTTAGCGTCTTCCTTTATCTTTTCGCGCTCTGCTTCGGCTTTTTTTGAGTTTTCCTCGGCGAGCTTTTTGCGCTCGCTTAAAACAATATAATCGCTGTTCGCTTGTCTTTCGCGTTCCTCTGCGGCGGCGAGCGAGCGCTTTAAATCAATCAGCGAAAGGTTTGCAGCCGTTTTATTTGCAGATGCTTTTTTGGGCTTTAAAAAGCCTAAAGTCAAGCATAAAACCGAGGGAAGCAGCAGCGCTAAAAACAGCTTGGAGGCCATAAATCCGCAACCCGCGGCAACGGCAAAAATGATTGCCGCAAGAAATAGGGGGGCGGCGCTTTTTGATTGCGCGGGGGCGCTTTCTGCCTCGGAAATTTGCCTTTTTATTGCAAAAACCTCGTTCTTTGCATCCTGAAGCGAGCAAAGGGCCGAGTCTAAATCGCCTAAATTTTCGGCAGGCGCCTCGGGGTTTTGCGAAATATCCGAAACAGCGGCTGCGCGAGTTCGCATGGTGGCGGCGCCGCGAATGAGCTGTTCGGCGTTTTCTATATCCTCTTCGCTAATGTTTCCAAACTCGGTTTCGAGATTTTTTAGAGCCTCGCGGCGAGAAAGCTCGATTTTCAGTTCTCCCGCCTTGTTTTGCTGTTCGCTCTTGGTTTTAAGAGCCGAAAGCTCGGATTTTTTCTCTGCAAAAGAGGAAAGAAGGGCCTCGTTTTCGGATAGCTGCTTCGCCTTTTCTTTGCAGATATGGTCGCGCTCTATCGATTCGCGCTTTTCGCTTTGAAGTTCTGCGATTTTTTCTGAGAGTCGGTCGGCGGTGCCAACCTTCTTTTTAGTGTGTATATCGCCTGCGGCGGCGGTTAGAATTTTGTTTATCGCGGCATAGGATTCGCCCTCATCGCCCGAGGAAAGCAGGCTTGCCATTCTTGCCGAAAGCTCGGCGCTTCCATCCTCGGCGGGGGGATTGCTGCCGATAAATATGCTGCGCTCAAAGGCGGCAGCACTCATCGAGAAAAGCGCTTCTCCGATATCGCCCGAGGCCGAAACCTCCTCGCCCTTAATCAGGTCGATAAGCGAAACCTTATCACTCTTTTGGCTCTTGCCAAACTGCTTGGTAAGCAGATATGTTCTACCCTTATGAGTGAATTCAATTTCGCCCCCCATCTTCTCGCCCGAGAAGGGTGAAAAGCGATGGCGCAGGTTTAAAGCAAGGTCGGAGCTTCCCGAGCTTTTTCCGTAAAACATAAGTCGAATAAAGGAAAGAACGGTGGATTTTCCATCCTCGTTGTTGCCGAAAACGAGGTTAAAACCATCCGAAAATGATAGCGAAAAATCAGAAAGTCCGCCGAAATGGTTGATTTTTATCCTATTTATCTTCATAAATAGCAACCTCCCTTCCCGCAAAAGCGGCAAGTCCAACCCGTAGCGCGCGTTCTGCCTCGGCCTTGGCTTCGCCTTCCGAATTTTCAATAATAGTGAGCATTTTATCGGCAAAAATACCCTTTAGAGTCTGTTCCTTGCGAAGCAGAGGAAGATTTTCGGCGGGATAGGTTCTATCCTTAACCTTGAGCTTATAAACCGAGTCTTCAAACTGGGTTTTAATAAGGCTTATATCGGGCGAAAAGGTGCTTTCGCCATCTATAATGAGCTTTATCATGTTGCCGCTATGGGGCATGAGAAGCTCCTTTATATGCTCTAAAAGTTCGGCCTGGCTGCCGAATTTGTTTGCGGGTATGGTAATCTCCAAATAGCGGCGGCGCGAGAGATTTATCTGCTCTAATTTTGCGCCCGCGGGCGAAAGGGTTCCTGCTATAATGCCGTGGTCGCCCGTTTCATCAAATCCGAGCGGCTCAAGGCTGCCGGGATAGGCATAGGGAACCGAATCGGCATATTTAATTCCGCTCGGCGCGTGAACATGACCGAGGGCAACGTAATCCATCCCCGTTGCGGCGATTTTCGGCTCGGTTATGGGGTTATACTGACCTCCGCAGATATCGGCATGAAGCAGCAAAATATTAACCTTATCATCGCGAACGGCGGTAGGCAGAGTGAAGGCATCCTCGTATGGCGCGGTAAAGGGAGCGGAGAAGATTCGAGCGCCCGATAGCTCAACGCATTCGTTTTCTTTAAAGATATGAACATTATCGCTCCAGTCGCCCATATAGGGAGAGGAGGGGGAGAGGTAGTCGTGGTTACCGGGGGCTATGAAAACCTTGGTTTCGGGTATGCCCGCAAGCAGATCCTTAACATAGTTAACATCGCTTTCTGCGGGGCAGGGAATATCAAAAATATCGCCCGCAAGCAGCAGAACATCGGCGTTTGTATCGCGGCAATAGTCGGTTGCGGCCGCAAGTCCCCTAAGCAGCTCGGCGGCTCTGCGAGAAGCCTCTGCGCCGAGGTGCGATTGCTTCGAGCCTATATGAAGGTCTGCGGCGTGAACGATTTTTATCGCCAAGAAAACCACCTCTTTCATAAAATCTATAAAATAATTTTATCATTATAGGCCTCGTTTGGCAAGAAATTATTGCCTAAAATGGTTTAATAGTATATAATTAAAATGAGTTAATATGTTTGGAGTTGAGAATATGGACGTTCGCGTTGGCGATGTTCTCAAAATGAAGAAAAAACATCCCTGCGGAAGCGACCGCTTTTCGGTTCTGCGAGTTGGCATGGATTTCAAAATCCGATGCGAAGGCTGCGGACACGAGGTTATGGTCCCCCGCGTTAAGGTTGAAAAGAACATAAAGCGAATAGAAAGGGAAGAAGATAATGTTTGATAAGCTAAAGGCGGTTGAAGCCCGCTTTGATGAGATAGGTGAATTGCTTATGGATCCTGCCGTTGTTTCGGATCAGGAGCAGTATAAAAAGCTCATGAAAGAGCATAAGCAGTTAACCCCCATAGTTGAAAAATTCCGCGAATATGCAGCCGCAAAAACCGCCGAAGAGGAGGCTTTAATGCTGCTCGAGGATTCTTCGCTCGATAAGGATTTCAAGGAGCTTGCCGAAGAGGAGCTCCGCGAAGCAAAGCAAACGCAGGAGGCCTGCGCAGAGGAGCTTAAAATTCTTCTTCTCCCGCGCGACCCCAATGATGATAAGAACGTTATCATCGAAATTCGCGGCGGCGCAGGCGGCGAGGAGGCAGCCCTCTTTGCAGGCAGCCTTATGCGTATGTATTCGATGTATGCCGAATCCAAGCGCTGGAAAATCGAAATCATGGGCGGAAACGAAACCGAGCTTGGCGGCTGGAAAGAAGTTAGCTTCATGATCGAGGGCGAGGGAGCATATTCCCGCTTTAAGTATGAGAGCGGTGTTCATCGCGTTCAGCGCGTTCCCGAAACCGAAACCTCGGGTCGTATTCACACCTCAACCGTAACCGTTGCGGTTCTCCCCGAAGCCGAGGATGTTGAGGTTGAGATCAACCCCGCCGACCTCCAAATCGATACCTACCGCTCGGGCGGCGCAGGCGGACAGCATGTTAATAAAACCGAATCTGCTATTCGCATAACCCATCTTCCGACCGGTCTTATTGTTGAATGTCAGGATGAGCGCAGCCAGCATAAAAATAAGGAAAAAGCAATGAAGGTTTTGCGTTCTCGACTTTATGAGCGCATGCTCTCGGAGCAGACCGAGGCCATAGCATCCGACCGCCGCGCGCAGGTTGGAACAGGCGACCGAAGCGAGCGTATTCGAACCTATAACTATCCGCAGGGTCGAGTAACCGATCATAGAATCGGACTAACCCTTTATAAAATTGAGCAGATATTAAACGGCGACCTTGATGAGGTTATCGATTCGCTCATAACCTTCTATCGCGCCGAAATGCTAAAGGCAGAGAACGCATAATGATAACAAAAAAATTGCCCGATAATGCTTCGGGCATAAAAGAGGCGGCAAAGATTTTATCTTCGGGCGGAATAGTAGGCATACCAACCGAAACGGTTTATGGTCTTGCCGCAAATGCCTATGATACCGCCGCCATAGAAAAGGTTTTCGCGGCAAAGGGTCGACCGCAGGATAATCCCCTTATCGTTCATATAAGCGATATGGAGATGCTCCGCGAGGTAGCGGCGGATATCCCCGATGAAGCCTTTAAAATAGCCGAGCGCTTCTGGCCGGGTCCTTTAACCATGGTCTTGCCGCGAGGCGATAAAATCCCCGCCGCAGTTTCGGCAGGGCTTTCTACCGTTGCCGTGCGTATGCCGGCTCACGCGGTTGCACATAATATAATAAAAGAATCGGGTCTTCCGCTTGCGGCTCCTTCCGCCAATGTTTCGGGCTCGCCGAGCCCAACCAAGGCAGAGCATGTTATAGCCGACCTCGATGGAAAAATCGATGCTGTGGTTTTATCGGGTGATTGCGCTGTTGGTGTTGAATCAACCGTTATAACCCTCTGCACCAATCCTCCCCGAGTTTTGCGCCCGGGCGGGGTAACACTCGCGGAGCTTCGCGAGCTTTTGCCCCTGATAGAGGTTGATTCGGCAGTTTTATCCGAACCCGAGGAGGGCAAACCTGTTGCAAGCCCCGGAATGAAATATAAGCATTATTCGCCCGCGTGCGAGGTTATAATGGTATTGTCCGATGGTGGCTTTGCCGATTTTGTAAACGCGCAAGAGAACGCGGGAGCTCTCTGCTTTTTAGAGGAAGCGGAAGAAATCAGATGCCCGCATATCGCCTATGGCGAAATAGCGCATCCCGAAACCCTGGCCGAGGGGCTGTTTTCGGCTCTTCGCGAGGCCGAAAAGCTTCCCGTTTCCCGCGTTTTTGCCCATGCTCCAAAAGCCGATGGAATAGGTCTTGCGGTTTATAACCGCCTTATTCGAGCGGCAGGCTTCAAGGTGATGGAAATATGAAAATTATAGGATTAACAGGACCAACAGGCAGCGGAAAAACAACCTTCTGCGAGGTAGCGAAGGATAAGGGTATCGAGGTTATAAACTGCGATGCCGTTGCCCGCGAGGTTTCGGATGGCGGGGAACTGTTTCCCGCGCTGACCGAGGCTTTCGGCAGCGATATAATCGAGGGCGGCATATTAAACCGCCGCCGTTTAGCCGAACGAGCTTTCGCATCGAAGGAGAAAACCGAGCTGCTTAATAGCATAATGCTTCCCGCAATAGCAAAGCGAATAGATGCTATGATAGGGGATAAAACGGTTATTCTCGATGCGCCAACTCTGTTCGAGAGCGGCATCGATAAAAAATGCGATGCGGTTATCTGCGTTTTGGCAGAAAAAACTGCGAGAAGGGCGCGAATCATCGAGCGCGATGCTCTTTTGGAGAGCGATGCCGATGCCCGCCTTTTTGCCGCAAAGGATGATGAATTTTTCATTTCCCGAGGGGACTATGTTTTATATAACAATGGCGATATAAACGAATTCAAAGAAAAAGCGGCTTCGCTTTTAACAGAGATAACGGAGGAAAAATAAATGACTGCAAAAGAATTAAAAGAAAATCTTTTTCTATCGGGAAAGAACGGTCGAGCAGTTTATGATGATGAAACTCTCGCAAAGGCCGATGCTTTTTGCGAGGAATATAAGTGGTTTTTAGATAACGCAAAAACCGAGCGCGAGGCTGTGAAAACCGCTATCGCCATGGCAGAAAAGGCAGGATTTTCGGAGTTCTGCCCCGATAAGAAATATTCCTGCGGCGATAAGATGTTTATAAACAACCGCGAAAAGGCGGCTGCGTTTATCGTTATGGGTCAAAAGCCGGTTATCGAGGGCGTTCGCGTTACCGCCGCGCATATCGATTCTCCCCGCCTCGACCTAAAACCCAACCCGCTTTACGAGGCTGATGAGCTTGCCCTCTTCAAAACCCATTATTATGGCGGAATCAAAAAATATCAGTGGACAACCGTTCCGCTTTCGCTCCATGGTGTAGTTGTAAAGGGTGATGGAACAAAGGTTTCGGTTAATATCGGTGATGATGAGGGAGATCCCTGCTTTGTTGTAACCGATCTTTTGCCCCATCTTGCTGCCGAACAGAGCAAGAGAACCTTGGGCGAAGCAATAAAGGGCGAAGAGCTCAATGTTTTAATCGGAAGCCATCCCTTCCGCGATGATAGCGAGAGCGAACTCGTAAAACTCAATATCCTAAAAATCTTAAACGAGAAATACGGCATTGTCGAAAAGGATTTCCTCTCGGCAGAGCTCGAATGTGTTCCCGCTTATAAGGCTCGCGATATCGGTTTCGACCGCTCGCTCATCGGCGCCTATGGACATGATGACCGCGTTTGCGCCTATCCCGCCCTTCGCGCCGCTATGGATATCGAAAAGCCCGAGCATACCATGATTGTTGTTCTCGCCGATAAGGAAGAAACCGGAAGCGAGGGTAATACCGGTCTTAACTCCGCATTCCTTAAATATATCTTTATGGACCTTGCAAATATGCAGGGCGTTGATGGCTATAAGGTTATGCGAAACTCTATGTGTCTTTCGGCCGATGTTAATGCGGCCTATGACCCGACCTATCCCGAGGTTATGGAAAAGCGCAACGCATCCTTCGTTAATCGCGGTGCGGTTATAACCAAATATACCGGCTCTCGCGGCAAATATTCAACCAGCGATGCTTCGGCAGAGTTTGTTGGCTTTATTCGCAACCTCCTCGATAAAGAGGGCATCGCTTGGCAGATAGGCGAGCTCGGAAAGGTTGATGCAGGCGGCGGCGGAACCGTTGCTATGTATATCGCAAACCTCGGCCTCGATGTTGTTGATCTCGGTGTTCCGGTGCTTTCGATGCATGCACCGTTCGAAACCGTTGCCAAGTTCGATGTTTATATGACCTATCTCACCATAAAGGCGTTCTCGAAGTAACAAAACCTGTCCCTTTTTCATAGTATATAGTGTCCCGCGGGAACTATAAAAAGAAAAGGGAATGCAAGATGTGTTACGGAAATAACACCGAATACGGATACGGCTGCTGCGGTATCCTAACATCCATTTTAATTATTGCGGCATCTTTTGTTGCCGCCCTCGGCGCAATTTTAGGAGCAGTATTCTCTGCCTTTGTAACCGAGAATTTGGCAGTATTTATCGTTTTTGCGGTGGTAATGCTTATTCTCTTTGTGCTTCTTCTAATCGTTCGCGCCTGCCGCGGCTGCAGTTGTAGTTAAAAATAAAAACCCTCTCGCAAGAGAGGGTTTTCTTTTTTTATTTATCTTCTTTTTTTGTAACCTTTCGCTTGGTGCCGTCGGGCTCAACGATATAGGTATTCTCGAGTTGTCCAACTAAACTTCTCTTAAAGCCATCGATATATTCGCGGCGAAGAACTGCCTGCTCGGCCTTTTCTTCCTCTGTGAGGCCCTCTTCGCGGCTTTTTTTGGCGAGGGCATTAATTCTTGCAATTTTTTCTTCGGTCATGGGTTTAACCTCCCAACTTTTATGCAGCTATTTTATCATAAACAGCGGGATATATCAATATCTTAAACCGCTTTTTCTAAAATTGCCGCCATAACGGTTATATCATCATCGTGTCCATCGGTTCGCCTGCGGCGCGCACCGCCGGCGATTTTTTCGGCAAGCTGTTGCGCCGATACTCCGCGATAGCTTTCGAGCTCGGCGCATATCCATTCGGTTCCCGATGCGGTTGCGCCATCCGATAGCATTAAAATTATATCGCCCGCCTTTAGCGAGATGCTCGCCCTATCGAACCCAACCTCGCGCAAAATTCCTGCGGGCAGCGAGGTGCTTTCGGCCTTTCCGGTTCGGCCGCTTCGCCTTATTATGGTCGGTGCCGCTCCCGCTTTTAGCAGTTCGGCTGCGCCTGTGTATAGGTCGATGCAGGAAATATCAACCGTTGCGAGCGTTTCATCGCTCGACTTGAAAAGCATCGAAGAATTAACAATTTTCAGCGCGCAATCATAGCTAAAACCTGCGCGGAGCAGCCGCTCCATAAGCCCCGATGCCATCGCACCATCAACCGCAGCGCGACCGCCCGTTCCCATTCCGTCCGATAGCAGCATTATATACCGCCCCTTGCCATCCGAAAATGTGGTATAGGCATCGCCGCAAACCGAGTTTTCGCCCGCCGATAGCTGCGAAACTCCGAGATTGACGGTAAAGGCCGCCCGCTCGCAAAACAGAAGGAAAACATCGGTCTTGATGCGGTTATATATAGGCGGCTCAAAATCGCGTTCGCAAACCGATTCAACAATGCGGAGCATGTCCATTCGGTTTACCGCCGCCGCAGGGGGCATGGATAGGCGAATTTCGATGCTCATGCGCCCGTATTTATCGGTCTTTGCGGCAATATCGGAGGCATGATAATCGTTTTCGCGCAGCGCCGAGGATATCCTCGTTGCGAGCGAACAATCAAAGCTTTCGCATTTATCGAACTCCTCCGAAAGCTCAAAAAGCATATCCGAAATACCCTCGAACTGATCCGAAACAACCCCTCGGATTTCCTCGATTCTCGCCTCTGCCGCGAGCCGCGAGGCATATTCCTCGTAATATCGCAAAACCGCGTTTTCAACCCGCCGCGGGCGAACGCATCGCTCGCGAAATTCATCGTTTATCTTGTCGCTCGGGTTCTTTTCGCCCGCTTTTATAAGGCGCGACATTTCAACAACCGCGTTTCGCATCTGGGTTTCTTTTTTATCCCAGCAAAAACTGCGAAGCGAACACCCGCCGCAGCCATCGCGTTTAACATTCTCTAAAACCCAGTCAAAATCGGGCGAGTTTATAAGTTTTAGTTCGCTCGAAACCTCGGTTACTGTTTCCGAAACATCCGATAGCGCCCGCGAAGCGAAATAAAGTCGCATGGTAAGCGAGCGCTTGAGCCCCTCGAGCGAGGGGATATGGGCGGGCGGGGCAAAAAGCTTGCCCGCGCGAATACATATCGATTTTGGCAGCAGCAAAAATATGCAAGCTCCCAATGCCCCCTCGGCAATCAAAATAAAGGAATATGATTCCCCGCCCGATAGCAGCACCGCTATTGCCGAAAACATGGTAAAAGCGATGGCCGATGCGGATTTTCCGAGCGAGGCGAAAACCCCCGAAAGAAGTCCGCCCGCCGAGAGCAGCAGCGCCGATAGAGGCATAGCGCTGCTTCCAAGGCAGAGAAACAGCGAAATCGCACAACCCGCAATAGCGCCGCCTGCGGCACGGGCATAGCGCGCAACCGCCAAAACCACTACCGCGGCAACAATATGCCCAATGGAAAGCGAGCCGATTTTTATGGGACAAAGACCTAAAATAAAGATTCCAAACGATATAACAATACAGGAAAGCTGCTCGCTCGATACTCCCGCATCAGAGCCTCTTTTTGCGGCGCTGAAGCGATGAAAAAAGTATCCGCCCGCCGCCGCCAAAAAAGCCTCGGCAAAAGCCATTATAACCGTTATTCCGCCGCCCGCAACCGTTGCAAGAGCGGTTCCGAGGGTTGTTGTAAATGCGGTGGCTGCCGAAAAAAGCGGTCGCTTTTCAAGGCTTCCTATACCGCGCAGCAGATGTTTTATTGTGCAGGTGGCAAAGATGGCGGAAAAATATCTAAAACCGCCACCCACCACCGGCGAAAAATATCCCGCCGCCGAGCCGAGTCCCGCCGTGAATATGTAGGGAGAGGACATACCCGCGGCAAAACTTATTCCAAACGGCGCAAAGGATCCGATAAGCTCGGCCCTGGCAGCCAAAAAGCCTAAAACCGCAACCGCAAAATGCCCAAGAGCTGCGAGGGCGGTTTCTTTTATGCTTGTAACAGAAAATTGTTTAACGCCTTCCTTCATTTTTAAAAAACACCTTCGTTTCATAACTTCTGCCATGTGTGGCGTTATCCATTATAAACCGATAGGCGGGGGAGATTTTGTCAAAAGCGGGTGTCGGCTCGCGCGATATTATGTAAACTAAAAAGATGCAGAGCAACGAATCAAGTTGCTCTGCATCAGAGTTTATTCTTCTTCGGTTTTTTCTTTTGCCTTTTTGGCATTTGCCTTGCGGGCCTTTTTCGATTCCTTCTTGCTCGGGATGGTGTAGTTATCTAAAAACTCGTTCCATTCCTCATCGGTCATCTTGCCAAAATGGTCGGGATGCTGCTCGTAAATCTTTGCAACAAAGCGGTCATATGCTCTGTTTTCGGATATATTAAACAGAATTCCGATTGCGCTGTAGATAATAGCGGTCAGCGCGACGATAATAAGGGGAATAAGGTGTCTTACAATATAAGAAACCGGTATGCTCGAGGATACAACAAAAAGGTCCGACATTCGGGTTTTGAAATGGAAAATCAAAACGATCGAGGGGATGAGATTCAGCAGAGCGCAGGGGATATAAAGGCGGAGTCTCATAAAAAGAGCGCCGCCCAAAATAAGGGCGCTCATAATACCAACGAGGCTAAGGCTGCCCGCGGTAACATTTATGTAGTCCTCGAAAAGCACCGAAAGAGAATCTCCGCTTTGGGCATCGAGGGTGTGATTTCGTTGGATGGTAACACTAACGAAATACAAAAGGTGCATAAGTGTTGCCCAGGTAACTGCAAGGATATACATCCATTTGCAAAAGGTTCCGAGTCCATGCTCAACACTTGTTCTGCGGATGCCAACCTTTGCTTCGTGGCGATGCATTTGAAGAAGGATATTTTTGTTCTTTTTCATTTTTTTCACCGATATATAAAAACTTCAAAAGAATAATACCATAAACCTGCGAATAATACAAGTTGTTTTGCATTTTCCTTATTGCGAAACGCATTATAGTAGTTTATAATATTAGTATATCTAATGTGATAGGAGGGGGCATCCCTTGAAACCTATAAAATTAAAACCTGCCCTTAAGGATTATCTTTGGGGCGGAACCCGACTTAAAACCGAATTCGGGATGATAAGCGAGCTCGATAAGATCGCCGAGGCTTGGGTTCTTTCCTGCCATAGCGATGGTCCTTCGGTTGCGGCCGAGGGCGAGTTTGCGGGCGAGCCGCTTGCCGAAATTGCCCAAAAACTCGGAGCCGATTGCCTCGGAACCCGCGGCGCGGAATTCCCGTTTTTTCCGATTCTCATAAAGCTGATCGATGCTAAATCGCCCCTTTCGATTCAGGTTCATCCGAGCGATGAATATGCGCTCGCAAACGAGAACCAGTTCGGCAAGAGCGAAATGTGGTATATCGTTGATTGCGACCCGGGTGCAGAGCTTTTTTATGGCTTCTCGCGCGAGATTTCGGTCGATGAGTTCGCAAGCCGCATCGAAAACGATACCCTAATCGAGGTTTTAAATCGTGTTCCGGTTAAAAAGGGCGACTGCTTCTTTATCGATGCGGGAACCATCCATGCCATCGGCGAGGGAATCTTAATTGCCGAAATTCAGCAAAACTCTAACTGTACATACAGAGTTTATGACTACGGTCGTGTTGGCGCCGATGGAAAGCCGCGCGAGCTCCATGTTGAAAAGGCCAAAAAGGTAACTAAAACCTGCCCGCCCGAATATGCCTTCGGCAAACCCGAAAGTGATATTCTCGCGAGCTGCAAATATTTCACCGTTACCCGCCATAATATAGCGGGCGAAAAGGAAATATCGGTTGGAAGCGAAAGCTTTGCGGCATATCTTTGTACCGTTGGCGAGGTAATGGTTGATGGTGTTTCGCTCCGCGCGGGCGAATGTGCCTTTGTTCCCGCCTATTATGGAAAATTAGTGCTTAGCGGAAACGGCGAAGTGCTCGAAAGCAGGGTGTAGGATTTTGGCAGTTATAAATATAGTTTTGGTAGAACCCGAAATCCCGCAAAATGCCGGAAACATAGCAAGAACCTGCGCCGCAACCGGTGCCAGACTTCATCTTGTCGGACCGATGGGATTCACCGTTGATGATAAAAAGCTCAAGCGCGCGGGACTCGATTATTGGCATTTTCTCGATATAACCTATTATGAGAATATCGATGAATTTTTTGAGAAAAATCAGGGCGACTTTTATTTCTTCACAACCAAGGCCCGCCATGTTTATTCCGATGTTTCCTATCCCGATGGCTG
The DNA here is from genome assembly GCA_045659535.1 of Acutalibacteraceae bacterium. GTDB lineage: Bacteria > Bacillota > Clostridia > Oscillospirales > Acutalibacteraceae > SIG589. The sequence continues at coordinate 1,967 of JAZOXC010000044.1, read as the reverse complement.
CTACCTGCTTTTCGGCAAGGAAACCAAGGGTCTTCCCGAAGAGCTTTTGCTCAAAAACCCCGATACCTGCGTCCGTCTCCCGATGATAGGCGATGCCCGCAGCCTAAACCTTTCAAATACCGTTGCGGTAGCGGTTTACGAGACTCTGCGGCAATGGAACTACCCCGAACTGCAAAATTTCGGAAATTTACACAATTATAACTGGGATTAAATTAAATAATTTGTATTGAAAAAAGTTAAAATTGTGGTAAAATAATATGTGGTAAATTTAACAATCTTTTTAAGGAGTTGTTTTAAATGGCAGTATTAAACAAAAAAACAGTTGACGACATCAATGTAAAGGGCAAGCGCGTTCTTGTTCGTTGCGATTTCAACGTTCCGCTCAAAGCGGGCGTTATCACCGACGAAAACCGTATCAACGCAGCTCTCCCCACAATAGAAAAGCTTATCGCTGATGGCGGCAAGGTTATCCTCTGCTCCCACCTTGGTAAGCCGAAGGGTGAGCCGAAGCCCGAGCTCAGCCTCGCTCCCGTTGCAGCCCGCCTTTCCGAGAAGTTAGGCAAAGATGTTGTATTCGCAGCCGATGATAATGTTGTTGGCGAGAATGCAAAGGCCGCAATCGAGAAGATGCAGGATGGCGATGTTGTTCTCCTTCAGAATACCCGTTATAGAGCCGAAGAAACCAAAAACGGCGAAGCTTTCAGCAAAGAGCTTGGCTCGCTTGCAGATGTTTTCGTAAACGATGCTTTCGGAACCGCTCACCGCGCTCATTGCTCTACCGTTGGTGTAACCGAGTATGTTGAAGAGTCGGTTGCAGGCTACCTTATCGGCAAAGAGCTTAAGTATCTTGGCAGCGCTGTTGAGGATCCGGCTCGTCCCTTTGTTTGCATCTTAGGCGGCGCAAAGGTTGATAGCAAGCTTCCCGTTATCGAAAACCTTCTTAAGAAGGCTGATACCCTTATCATCGGCGGCGGTATGGCATATACCTTCCTCGCTGCAAAGGGCTATGGCGTTGGTAATTCGCTCCTCGATGAGAGCAAGATTGATTACTGCCGCGAAATGATGGAAAAGGCAGCAGAGAATGGCGTTGAGATTCTTCTCCCCATCGACTGCGTTACCATCAAGAACTTCCCCGATCCCATCGATGCAGAGGTTGAGACCGTTGTTGTTGATGCTGATAGCATCCCCGCAGATGCAGAGGGCGCAGATATCGGTCCCAAGACCGCTGAGCTTTATGCAAATGCTGTTAAGGCTGCAAAGACCGTTGTTTGGAACGGACCTATGGGCGTTTTCGAGAACCCGACCCTCGCAGCAGGCACTTTAGCAGTTGCTAAGAGCCTTCCAGACACCGATGGTGTTACCGTTATCGGCGGCGGCGACACTGTAGCAGCAGTTAATACCATGGGCTATGGCGACAAGATGACCCATATCTCTACCGGCGGCGGCGCATCACTCGAGTTCCTTGAGGGCAAAGAGCTTCCCGGCATCGCAGCACTCAATGATAAATAATCTCTAAATTCGGAGGAAATAACAATGGATAAGAAGTTAAGAAAAGCGGTTATTGCAGGTAACTGGAAAATGAACAAGACCCCTGCAGAAACTACCGCACTTATAAACGAAATGAAGCCTCTCGTTGCAGATGCAGATTGCGATGTTGTTCTCTGCGTTCCCTATGTAGACATCGCTGCTGCTGTTGAAGCAACCAAGGGCACCAACATCAAGATCGGTGCTGAAAACGTACATTTCAAGGCTTCCGGCGCATATACCGGCGAAGTTTCCGCTGAAATGCTCAACGAATGCGGCGTAAAATACGTCGTTATCGGCCACTCCGAGCGCCGTCAGTACTTCGGCGAGACCGATCAGACCGTTAACCTCCGCACCCTCGCGGCTGTCAACGCAGGCCTGACCGCCATCGTCTGCGTCGGCGAGACCCTCGAGCAGAGAGAGCTCGGCTACACCGAGACCCT
>JAZOXC010000043.1:0-2627 GCA_045659535.1 Acutalibacteraceae bacterium | reverse complement strand
CAACAACGGTCATAACCACCTCGGGAACATACTCGGTGCAGTCCTTTGCGAAGCTCAGCATCGCATCATATGAGTCGATACCAAACTTGGGTCGAACTACCCTAAAGTAATCTTCCTTGTTGGTTGCGTTTAGGCTAATCGAAACGGTGTCGATCAAACCCTTTAGTTTATGGGCGGTTTTCTCGCCGCAGATTAGGTCGGCAAGACCATTTGTATTGATGCGAATCTTGGTTTCGCCCTTTGATTTAATGTGGGCGGCAACCTGCAAAAGATCATCAAGTCGCTCGGTAGGTTCTCCGTAACCGCAGAACACAACCTCATCGTATTTCGATAAATCGCGGGAATCTATGCTATCGCAAACCTCCGCTACGGTCGGTTCTCTCTCGAGCCATAACGAATCCGCGCTAAAAACATGGTCCTTGTTCTGTCGCAGGCAGAACACGCAGGCGCAGGGACATCTGTTTGTCATATTAACATAAATCGAGTTTCTGCCTTCATAGGTTATGGTCATTGGCGATTATATCCTCCCAACATCTTTCTCTTGATGTCGTATTTATCCATTGCAACACCAATAACAATAAATACAATGCTGCTTGCTACCGCTTGAACAAGCGAGCCGGGGATTCCCGCCAAAGAGGCGATGAAGCTTCCCGTAATCAAAACTTCATAGAGATAATATCCTGCCGCAGAGATAATAGCTGCGGGCAGCAGCATAAGAAGGTTTCTTAATGTTATGATTTTCTTTGCTTTGCAGCAGAAGAGAAGTGCCAATAAACCTTTTATAATCATCGAGCCGGGAGCCCATATAGCAAAGCCCGTAAGCAGGTCGGCGAGCATAGCGCCCAAAGCACCAACGATTATAGAATAAGGGAACGGAAGTATGGCGGCCGCGAGGAAGATAATTCCATCGCCGCAATGAACATAGCCGTTATAGGTTGGGATATGTAGATATGCGGTTATGATAAAAACCAAAGCCGTAAATATTCCCGATATACACATGAACTTAATGTGGTTATTCTTCATAGTTTTAACGAACAATTTCTACGGTAATAAATCCTCGAAATTAGTCGAAAACACCTCCAACCAAGTGTTTTTAATGGTTTTAAAAATAACCGCAACCATGGAAGCTGCGGTTATGCTTTTTGTTACTTACATTTTAGCGCCCTTAGAACCCTTGGTTCCGCCGAGCTTAACGCCCGAGAGGATGTTGGATTCAAAGGTGAAGTTAAGGCTCTTTTGTTTTCTTGCACGCTTAAATGCGAGATCGATTGCGCGGGATAGCAGCTCATCATATTTAATTCCGCTCTTTTCCCAAAGATAGAAAGCGAGCGAGCCGGGGATGGTATTAATTTCGTTTACATATACCTTATCGTTATCGGCAGTATCGAGCATAAAATCGATTCGCGAGATTCCCGCTCCGCCGAGCGCTTTGATAACGCGGCAGGCAAGCGAGCGGATCTCTTCGCTCTTCTCTTCGGGGATTTCGGCAGGTATAATGCGGGATAGCGACTGCATACCCTTGCTTCCGCCGCTCTTCTTTCCGCCGCCCGAAAGATACTTATCCTTAAACGAAAGGATGGCATCCTTGGCTATCGGCTCCTCGCAGCAGGAGGCAATGCATTCATCATAATCGCCGAGCACCGAGCAGTTGATTTCGCGAAGCCCCATAATAGCGCGCTCAACCAAAATCTTATCTGCAAAGCTTGCGGCGAGGTTTATAGCATCGTTTAGCTCTGCGGTGGTAGAAACCTTGGTAATACCAACGCTCGAGCCGAGGTTTGCGGGCTTAACAATAGCGGGAAGTCCGATTTCTTTTTCGATTTTTGCCATCAGCTCTTCGCCGTTTTCAAAAAACTCGCGCGAATAAAAGCTAACGCAGGGGAGAACAGGGATGCCTGCCGAAGCGAGAACATCCTTGAAGATAACCTTATCCATTCCAACTGCCGATGAGATTATATCGCAGCCAACATAGGGAAGGCGGAGAAACTCGAAAAGACCCTGAATTGTTCCATCCTCGCAGTTTGTTCCGTGAACAATGGGGAACGCAACATCGATGCGGGTTGATTTTCCGAACATACCAAAGGTTTTCATCAAAACATCCTTACCATCGCGAACAAGGGTAACGGCGGTTAGCTTTTTAATAAGGGCAGGAAGCTTTTTATAGTTTTCAATATCAAAAAGCTCTTCGCCTGTCATCATAACGCCATCCTTGGTAACATAAACGGGGATGAGGTTGTATTTTTCGCGGTTAAAGCTATGCATCGCCTGAACAGCCGAGATGATAGAAACCTCGTGCTCAACCGAGCAGCAACCAAAAAATACAGCAACATTGATAGGCATATATATCCCTCCTGAGGGTTATTTAAGATAGTTATCGGGAAGGTCGTTTTCAAATAAAACGGCCGAATCCGCATCAACAATCGAGCGAAGCTTTTCCATCGCCTCCGCAAAGGAGGAAACAACGAAAAGATTATCCTCATTAAAATCGGTTGTTTTAATGGCGTCATTCATGGGAATCGAGCGCTGTTTTCCAACCAATATAATTATATCGCATTTTTGCGCCGCCGCAAGACCTAAATTGTAATTGCATTCATAAAGTCGGAGGCCAAGCGGTCTTAGGAAGACAA